>JAOAAM010000576.1 GCA_026418875.1 Gemmataceae bacterium
ACCGTGGGCAGCGTCGGTCGCCTCGGTCAATTCCACCGCCGTTGTTAGCCGCTCAGCCAAATTCGGGTAAGTGCTCTCGATCAACGCTGCGAGCGACTCGGCCTCGTCCTTCTTTCGCCAGTCACGGTAACAGCGTATCAATCCCCATGCGGCTACCCCCAGCCAGACCAAGCCAATCAGACCGCGAGCAATTCGCGGCAAATCGAGGAGTGAATCGACCAGCAGCGCCACGACAGCCGTCAGTGCCAAGACCGCGACCATCCCGGCTGCTCGACGCAGCAGCCGCAAACGGGCAAGGCGGCGTGCGAGTTCGGTCAGCTTGTCACGGAGGGTGCTGGGAAGTGTCAGCGTGCTCATCGGTCCGCCCTGCGAAAAGTTCTCGGCGAAATCAGTTCAAGCACAAGAGTCAACTAACCCCATTCCGCCGGGAAGGTGTCGCCGGTCGTCAAGGGGTCGTGCAACGGTCTCTCGCTCCCGGAGAGTGCCAGCGGTCATGGTCTCGACGTCGAATCTGCGGCGTCTTTCGTCGGTGTCGAATTCCGCGGCTCGAATTTCAACGCCGCCGAGTTCATGCAGTAGCGTCGCCCCGTCGGTGGCGGGCCATCAGGGAAAACGTGCCCCAAGTGAGCGTCACAGCGACTGCACACCACCTCGGTCCGCACCATGAAATGGCTGTAATCTGCCACAAGGGACACACAATCACCCGCCGGTTCCCAGAAGCTCGGCCAGCCCGTGCCGGAGTCGAACTTGGTTCGTGAGTCGAACAAGATCTGACCGCAACAAACGCAACGGTAGACCCCGTCTTCGTGATGATCCCAGTATTCGCCGGTGAACGCCCGCTCAGTGCCCTTTTGCCGAGTGACGTAGTACTGCATCGGCGTGAGAATCTGCCGCCATTCCTCGTCGGCCTTCTCCACTCGATCGCCTTGAACCGCACCCTGATGCTCTGGCACGATGGTTGCCCTCGAATACAGCCGAAGGGTCAGCCAGACGGTGAGGACGACCGCCCCAATGACCACCAGACTGACCACGAATCGGCTCATGTTTCACCCCACGACCAAAAGTCGATTGCGACTTTCAGGGCGTGGCCCCGCGCACTGATTCATGTTATCTTGCCCGATCCCGTCTGTGACATAAAATGTCAAATTAGACGGAGAAAAAACAGGGCGGCGTAGCTCAGCCTGGTTAGAGCAACGGCTTCATAAGCCGTGTGTCACTGGTTCAAATCCAGTCGCCGCTACTGCAAGTTTCTTGCCTCGGTGTCTTACGGTTTCACAATTTCGATCTCGATCGTTTTGCGAATGATCCGCTCGGGGTCCGCCTCGGCCTTCGTCTCTTCGCCGGGCAGCCGATAAAATCGATGTACGACCCTCTCGTCGAGCAGTTTCGTCCGCAGGTGCTCTGCGGCAGGCAAGGCACCTTCGGCGGCGTAGAGAATCAGACGCTCCTTACCCAAGACATTTTGCTTCAGACGGTATCCCTTGCCTGACGCCCCGCCGAGGATCGTCTCGGTATTCGCCCCGAGTAACGAATTGGCACCAAGATTTGGGACGCCACACGAGCCATCGGCATTTCGCCAGACGATTTGAACGAAAGCCTCGCGAGTCGGTCGAAGGTAGAGCAGCAGCTGCCCGCCCTCGATGAATCGCCGCGCGGTGGCTCTGGTCTCTGCATTCCAAACGTCGAAAAGTACGCCAAAACCGCCCTCTCCCGAGTCCCGGTCAGGGGCATCGATCCCATCGAGCGGTCGAATGGGGCGGCCGGTGCCGTTCGCATCGTCGGGCAGCCGAGGCGGCGGGCCAGAATGGAGAGGGGGTGGCGGCAAATCGAGCGCCCTGGCCAAGTCGCTCGCTGCTCTGGATCCCAGAAAAACTTCACTGAACCAATCGCCCCGCAGGTACAAAATGGGGACCAATTGATTCGCCGGCCGTAGAAACAACTCGACTAACCGCCCAAAGGTCGGCTCACCCGGATCCAACCGGCCGAACGGATACTCGATCAGGATCACGTCGTGAAGTGTGACGGGCGAGGGAGTAAGCCGTTCTTTCTGCTCGACGACTTCCCGCCGCTGAAATGGACGAAAGTCCCAACCGGCTTGCGCGATGTCCAGGCGAAAAACGGTAGCGGCAGCGTCGATCGGCGTGAGTTGAGCTCCCGGTGCTTTGGACAGTCGAGCCACGGCCTGTCGTAAAGCCGCGCGTCGAGACTCCAAGGTGAACGAGACGTCGTCGTCACGAACGAGGTTGTGCAGGGAGAAATACCGCCCGCGGATTCGTTCTTCCGGAGTTCGCCGCTCGATGTCCGTCAGGATTGTGCGACGAACATACCCCTCGTCGAAACCGGCTGGGAAAGCGGTCGCGCCGGCGGCCACCCACTCCCGCAGCACCTGGCGTTCCTCGGGGGTCGGCCGAGGACGTTGCCCGGGCGGCATCGAACCGTCTTCAACCAGCTGTAGGATTTGCGATTGGGTCGGGGACCCAAGGTTCAGAAATGGTCGATTGGGCCGCTCCAACCCGGCACGATCAAGGACCGAGAGTTCGCCGATGCGATTTGGCCCCGAGTGATGACACTCCGCGCAATACTTGCGCAGGATGGACCGGGCTTGGAGCGTGAGGTCGCCGGGGTCCCTCGGTTGTGCCTGACGAGACACTCCCGACA
>JAOAAM010000617.1 GCA_026418875.1 Gemmataceae bacterium
GTCGAGGGCGGACTGCAATCGGGCGGCATCATTCGGCGGCATCAGGGCGAGGATTCGGCGGACCATCTCCGTTGGCAACAGTCGAAGAAGCGCCACGGCCGCTTCGGTCCCTGCCGCCCGGTTCATGTCGCTTCCCCTGCATCCACCACGGCTGCCTCAGGACCACCCCGCAGCAATTCGGATAACACCTCGGCCAACGCTCTCGGATCGGCCAATGCCATCTCGATGAATCGATTCCGCTCGTCCACGGCCACACCCAACCCCGAAGTGGCCGACGAGGACGACGCCGTCGCCGTGGCCGTCGCCAAGGCCGAGGCCGACGATTCACGAGACGGCAGCGGCAGCGGCAACGTCAACGCCGTCAGGCGACGAGCCAGCATAAACACGGTCAATGCCAGGAACACGAACGCTACCACAACCGAGGCATTTCGAGCAAGCTGAACATAAGCATGGGCCTTGTCGACGAGGCTTGGCTCCACGGGTTCGGGTGGAGGAAGATCCCCCGCCAACGCCGCGTTCGTCACTTTGATGGAATCCCGACCCGCCTGAAACCCGACGGCTTGCTTGACGATCTCTTCCACGTCTTTGATCGAGATGACTTCGGCTCCCTCCCGCGGTGACAATTCCACTACCACGGCGACGCTGAGCCGTTGCACGTCGCCGAAGCGCGACTCCATCTCGCGAGTGGTCTTCGACACCAGGTAGTCCGTGTAGGTGGTCTCTTCGCGGGTGCGGGAGGCACTCGTCGAAGCGGAAACCGGCTGCGTCCCGGTGTTGCTGGCGACACCCGCCACGCCTCGACTCGTCGGCCCGCCCGACTCCGACGAGACGATCTGCTCTGAGCGGACGGCACGGTCTTCCGGCGAGTAGGTCTCCCGGGTCTCACGAACTTTCTGTCGGCTCAAGTCGGCACTGACGCGAACGAGCGCCCGCCCCGCGCCCAAGTGCCGGGCCAGCAACTCCTCCGCCTTCAACGAGAGATATTCCTCCAATTCCCGCCGCACCTCGAGTTCCGAGGCCGTCAAGCCCTCGGTATTTTTCGACGGTTCCGAGAGCAGCCGACCCGTCGAATCGACCACCGTGACATTCTCCGGGCGCAGCCCCTCGACGCTCCGAGCCACCAGCGAGACGATGCCCGCGGCCATCGAACGATGAATTCCCATCCCCGGCTTCAATTTGATCACCACGCTGGCCGTCGTGGGTTGCTGGTCGCGGAGGAAAGGTGTCGGCTCGGCGCGGGCAATCAGGACACGCGCCGATGCCACCGGCTCCAACTGCATGATCGAGCGGGCCAACTCGGCTTGCAACGCCCGCAAGTAGGTGACGTTTTGCACGAACGGCGTCGCCCCCAGGGACATCTCATCAAAAAGTTCGTAACCCTTCCCCCCCCGCGACATGACCCCCTTGGACGCCAATTCGACGCGGGCCTTGGCTAGCTGCTCTTCGGGCACCAGGATGACGCTGCCGCCGTTCTCCAACCGATAGGGAATGCTGGCCGATTCCAGTTGTGCCAGGATCGCGCCGGATTCCTCGACCGGCACGCCACTGGCCAGAGGCTGTCTCTTATACACATCTGACGCTGCCG
>JAOAAM010000685.1 GCA_026418875.1 Gemmataceae bacterium
AGATGTGTATAAGAGACAGCACCCCAGGCATGCACGTCGTCTGGGCTACAATTCGGATGCCGTTGCCGCAGGGCCGACACAACCCAGGGATTCTCCGCGTGGAGTTGCCGGAACAGCGGTTCCGCCTCGGCCAAGCTCATCCGCCCGGCCGCGAGTTCTCTGGCGATCTCGGCTTTGCGTTCGATCCGCTGGCGTGCCTGGAGCAATTGCGTGTCGATTTGCTCACCCTGACGTTGCAGCGATTCGACCTGCGAAAATAGCGTGGTCACCGCCTCCACGATGAACGAGCGGTCAGTTTCCTCAGGTCGTGGCTCCGTCCAATGCACCAGGGTCAACGGGAGCAAAAGTGCCAAAGCCCCAATACCGCCACCGATGACACGATTCATCACGAAACCTCCGGTCAACTCCGAGACTCGGCCGGCCTGATCGATCCCCAAGGCAGGGCGCACCGGGATGGGGAGCCAAGCACGACGGGATCGTGCGGCCGATCGAATCTCTCGCATTTGGGCGATCCACGAGAGCTTTCGCTGCGGGAGCGTGCAAGCCGGTCGTCCTTGGGCCGATCGCCTTTGGGCGGATCACCGTTGGGCGGATCGCCGTTGGGCGGATCACCGTTGGGCCGACCCGACCACCGCGAAAGCTGGGGTCAGGCTAGGGCAGTTCGCGTGCCAACGGGGCTGGGGCAAGGTCGAGGGCGGGGCAACGGCATGATATGCATGGACTTAGATCGAATGAAATTTCATTCTCTATTCGTGAAGATACTGAGAATCAAGCCTAATAACGAAGCAACCGTGCTGCAAAATCGAACAATCAAGAGGGTGAACAAAAAGGGGCGCCGGCACCACGTGCCGACGCCCCGTACAGGGAAATGAATTTTCTCTAATCCTTGCCGATAATTTCATCAGCAAGCGTATTGGCATCATAAATTTTGCGCAACGCTTCGATGATCGCCGCGGAGTGGACGGAAACGGCCCGGGCGACCGACTCGTCGTAAATGAAATCCAATACCAGCGATTGGATGTTCCCGTCGAAAATCAAGCCGACGACCTCGGCGTTGGCGTTGATCACCGGGCTACCCGAATTTCCGCCGATGATGTCCGCGGTGCAGACGAAATTGAACGGCGTGTTCAGATCCAACTGCTCCTTGGCTTTGACCCAGCTCTCCGGCAAATCAAAGGGCGGTTTGTTGTTCATTTGTCGCGCCCGCTCGAAAATGCCACCCAGGACGGTCTGATACGGCACGTGCTGGCCGTTTTCCTCGTAACCCTTCACCTCGCCGTAAGACAAGCGAAGAGTGAAGGTGGCGTCCGGGTAGACCGAGTCGCCATCAAGGGCATACTTCGCCTTGGCGATCTGAGCATGGGCTTGCCGCTTCACCTCATCCACTTCCGTCTCTTGGATTTTGCGGACACGTCGGGCATCCTCGTCCACTAAGCGGGCCAGGGCGATCATCGGGTCTTGGCACTCATCGACGGCTTTTTTACCCCCCTCGTACAACTTCCGCCGCATCGCGACATCGGCTAGCTGCGAGTTGAGGATCAGTTCAGCAGCGCGTTCCCTCGGCGACTTGCCCGCCAGCACCTTTTGCACCAGAGGATGCTCCACACCGAAGACTTCGGCCAGCAGCCGCAGGCTGTCGGACATCTTCACGATTTCGAGGTCGGCGTAGATCGGCTCCTCGGAGAACAACTCGAGTTCCAAGGACTTCAAGTTGGTGTCGGCGAACTCACGCAGCCGCTCGCCGGAAGGCTTGGTCTTTTCTTCGGCGGCACGGAGGAGAGTCCGCGCGATGCGGAAGTGGGCCGAATCCAATGCCGCTCCCGCCTCCAACAGCAGGAATTCTTTGGCGATTTCCCGTCGCTTCGCTTCGGCCTTGGCGATGCGGTCCCAAGCGCCGGCGGCTTCGGCGAGGCGAGTGTCCCGAGCGACGGCCTCGCGCAGCCGTTTCTCTTCGGCGATCTTTCGGGCCATCAGTTGAGGGTTCAACAAACCTTCCAAGCCGCCGTCCCGTGCTTTGCGACTGTTCTGCACGCCAAAAAGGTCATCCTTGGCCCGGCGGGCATTCTCCTCGCTCCGTTGGCTCCATGCGTTGAGAGCGACCTCGCGACGGTAAAGCCGTTGCAGCAGGAACGGGTAGCCGAAATCGCGGAGATACTCGAGCTCGGCGAGGGTGTTCTGCCGATTGGTGCGACCGGGATGGCCCGAGACGAAAACCAGTTCCCCTTCCTTGGCCCCTGCCTGGCTCCACTTCAGATAGTTCTCGACCTTGATCGGCTGGTCGTTTTCGTAAACGCGGAAAAAGGCCACGTCGAGGCAATAACGTGGATACTCAAAGTTGTCGGGGTCGCCGCCGAAAAATGCCGCCTGTTGTTCCGGGGCGAACACAAGCCGGACGTCGGTGTAGCGTTTGAACTGGTAGAGGTGGTACTGGCCGCCCTGGTAAAGCGTAATCACATTGCATCGCAGTTGGGTTTTCTTCTCGGCAGCCTGCTCGATCTCCGCGATCACTTTTCGTCGAGCGGCGAAGGCCTCGGCGGCCGACATCTCGGGCTTCACCGCGGCGTTCACTTGGTCGGTCACGTCCTCAATGGCTTGGAGCACGTTCAATTCGAGGGCCACGCACTTCAGTTCCTCGGCGGGGGTGCGGGCCAAGAAACCATCGCGCAGGTAGTTCTTTTGCTCGGTGCTAAGTTTCTGGATGGCGTCGGCGGCGACGTGATGATTGGTCATGACCAGCCCGTGAGGCGAGACGAACGAGCCGGACCCGCCGCTGTTGAATCGCACCGACGATTTCATGACGTGATCGAACCAGGCCTGGTCCTTTTCAAACCCGTAGCGTTCTTTGAGCAGTTTTCGAGGCGGATTGTTGAACAGCCACATGCCCTCGCCGGGCCACGCCTTGGGGATCATGAAGCAAACTCCCGCCGCCACGACGGTCATCGCCGTCGCCAATCGAGTGAATAGGAACATGGGATCATCTCTCCTTGAAGCGAGATGGGCCGATCGATGTACTGGGAGTCTACGGAGTGCGACTCATGCGGGGGAGAGGGAGGCGGCGACGGGGGGGCGACCTCGCGGGAGACTTAAATCCCCATGTCTCGCCCGCGGGACCGCTCCAGCGGATGTAATTGCGACTCAGTCAGGCCCAATTCTTTGGCTCGTTGAAGGCTTTGCGACGCTTCGTCGGTCTTGCCGGCGGCTTGCTGGACCAGGGCCAGATGAAAGCGTCGGACCGCGGTTTCCTGAAGGGCCACCGACTCCGCGAGGTCGGCCAGGGCTGCCTCGAGGTTTCCCGCGGCGAAATGGGCGATCCCTCGTGTATCCAACAGAGCGGGTTGCGGGCCGACCTGGTCGATCGCCGCATTCACGAGGCGCAAGGCCCGCTCGGCCTGGCCTCGCCAAGACAACAGGACGGCGAGATTGTTCATGGCGGCGACGTGGGCTGGCTCGCGGGAGAGGATCCGCTCATAAATCAATTCGGCCTCCGACGGATTGCCGCGTTGTTCGTGAAAATCTGCCATCGCCATCCAGGCGGCCGCCGCGTCGGGATGTCGTCGGACGGCTTGGCTGAGCCACGCTTCCACCCTTCGACTCGCCGCCTCGTCCAGCTTGGGCGATCGGACCAGAGCCGCCGCGATGACGGCGACCAGCTCGGGAGCGGCCTGGGCGCAGGTCGTCTCACACAGGTTCAACGCATCATCGATCCGTTCCCGGAGGGCGTAAAACCGGGCCAACGGCCAATCGGCCTCGGCCCCAGAGCCGCCTTTCCTCAGGCGGTATCGCAAGTACGCTTGTTCCGCGTCTCGCCATTGTCCAAGTTCTTCGAGCAGTCGTCCCGCCGCGAGGACCTGTTGCAGATCCGCGGCCCCAACCACTCGCTGCCGCAGCAAGCCGCGGGCCTCCTCGACACGATCGGTGCGTGCCAGGATGCGGGCCTTCAGCGATACGGTGCCCCAGGCATCCGGCGCGAGGCGTTCGAGTTTTTCGAGGGCCAGTTCGGCGGCGGCGACTTCGTCGTGGTAGAGCAAGCGCTGGATGAAATATTCCAGGTGGCGTGCCTCGGCGGTTGAGGTGGTGATGGCGGCGAGTCGCTCGCGGGCCGCCGGCCAATTGCCGCTGGCCTCGTACAGTTGCGCCAGGATCAAGAGTTCATCCGCGGTTGCGGGGAGGTTTCGCAGCGATGCCTCGAAGGCCTTCAAGGCCTCGGCGCGGCGGCCCGGTTGAACGCTGAGCAACAAAGCGCGGGCACGCTGGTCTTCGGGGGAAGCGCCGGCATCTTCGAGGTTGCGCTCGATCAATGGCAAGGCTTCCCGAATCTTCGCATAACTGCCGCTCCGGGCCAGGGCGATCGCCCGATGCCGCCGCGCCCAGCCGGCGTCTTCCCCTTTTCCCTCAGACAAGCGAAGGAGGATGGGATCGGCCTTAGCAAACTCTCCGCGGCGCCAATACAGGCCGGCGAGTTGTCGCTGCAACGAGGGGTCGTCCTTTTTCTCCTTCAAGGCATCGAGGAGGACGGACTCGGCTTGAGCAGGCTGACCGGCCGCTTCGTAACACACGGCCAAGGCGAGGGCATGATCCGGTCCACGGAGGACCGAGGCGGCCTCTTGAGCAGCCGAGGCAGCTTTGGGCCGATCCGGCAACGAAGCCAGATAAGTGACCAGCGCCACCCAGGCATCGCCTGCCTTGGGTTCTTCGCGGATGGCCCGGCGGAAGGCCGCTTCAGCCTCGGCCGCCCGCCCTCCTAACGCCGCCAGCACCTGACCCAGCCAAAGGTGGTCGCGGTATTGGCGAGAGTCTTCGGGGGCTAATTCCTTGGCTTGGGCGATGATTTGCTCGGCCGATTCCCGACCGATCATCGCCGGAAGCGTCAAGCGCCGCAACTCCGGGTCGGCGGCAGTGGATTGCGTCGCCAGACGTCGAAGCAACTCTTGAGCCTCCTCGTACCGATGCTGAGAGTGAAGTAGCTGCACCGTTCGGCGGATGACCTCGGCGGATTGTTCGCCCAGTTCGATGGCCGACCAATACCGCTGCATCGCCTCCGCCGTCAGCCCTTGCCGTTCGTCGATCTGTGCGAGGAGCAACACCGGCAAACCCCAATCCGGCCGCAAGCGGCTGGCCTCGGCCGCCAGATTTCTCGCGGTGGCAAACCAGGTCGTGTCGTTCGGCGCGGCGAATTGCAAGGCCACGGCGACTTCGCCGCAACGCCAATACGCCCCGCGCTCCCCCTCCGCCTGACGTAACTCGCGAACCAACTGGCGAGCGGCGGCTTCGTCATTCTCGGCCAAGGCCAGGCGGAGCAAGCCGAAACGTAGA
>JAOAAM010000009.1 GCA_026418875.1 Gemmataceae bacterium
CGTCTGGGCCGCGTGAACCGCTTTGGCGATCGCGAGGACACCCGCGTGGACGTGGTGTGTCCCGAGTCCTTTGGAGACTCGGAGCCCGACCCGCAGCGCAAGGCGACACTCGAGATCCTCAGACGCCTTCCTTCGGTCGGCGATGGACGATTCGACGCCAGCCCTCAGGCGTTGAACGCATTGAAGGAGCGGTCCGATCTTCCCTGCAAGCTGACCGATGCCTTTTCCCCTCCGCCCACGATGCTCGACGCGACCGACATGCTATTCGACGCCTGGGCGATGACGACAATCCGCGACAAGTTGCCAGGTCGACCGCCCGTTGCGCCGTTCTTGCACGGCGTCGCCGACTGGGAACCGCCGGAAACTTTCGTAGCGTGGCGAAACGAAGTTGCCTTCACCGACGCTCTACTCGACCGCTACGACCCCGTGGATTTGCTTGAGGACTATCCCCTGAAGCCGCATGAACTGCTGCGCGATAGGAGCGACCGGGTCTTTGACGAGCTTCAGGCGATCGCCTCGAGAGAGCCGATGGCCCCCGTCTGGCTCGTGGACGAAGAAGGCCGAGTGACGACTTGGAAGCTTGGCGACCTGGCCAACCCGTCGGCGACTCAGGCGGCAAGCAGAAAACCGCTGATCGATCGCATCGCGGGAGCGACGGTTTTGCTGCCGCCCCAGGTGGGCGGGCTGAGCCATGGCATGTTGGACGGCGCTTCGCCATTTGCCGACGATGTGGCCGACATCGACACGCCAGTGACCGAGCGGCGCCTTCGCCTGTGGTCTGACGACGAAAACTACAACGACAGAAGCCAAGGTATGAGCCTGGTTCGGATGATCGACTTACCCGGGGACGCGGATGATGACGAGAACCGGCCGACGTGGGACTGGTTCAAGCAACGCCCCTTGGAGGACGCACGTGCCGCGAAAAGGGCCGTATCGTGGGACGTCCACGTTCGCGACGTGATGCATAAGATCGATCGAATCGTCGATCGGCTCCGGTTGCCTAAGGATATCGTCCAGGCGGTTTGCCTGGCAGCGAAGTTTCACGATTCCGGCAAGAGACGCGCTCCGTTTCAATTCGGGCTGGGCAATCGAGCATATCCGCGCGTGGTGCTTGCCAAATCAAGCCGTGCCGCCGCGAGACTTCCGGAAACCTATCGACACGAGTTCGGTTCACTCGCCGATGCCTTGAACGACCGTGAATTCCAGCAACTCGCGCCCGAGACGCAAGACCTGGCGTTGCATCTGATCGCTGCACACCACGGCCGGGCCCGGCCGCACTTTCCAGCGGCGGAGGTGTTTGACGCTGCTCCCGGCGCGAAACGGCCCCACGCAGATATCGCTCGCGATGTTCCTCGCCGCTTTGCGAGACTGCAACGCACCTACGGCCGATGGGGACTCGCGTATCTGGAATCCCTCCTCCGCGCCGCGGACTGGGCTGCCAGCGCCGATCCATCCGAATTTGTAGCCGAGAATGAAGGGGGGTTGCGATGATTGCCACGATTGAGCCGGCGATCACTGTCGATGTGGACGTCACGAACCCTGGTCAATTCTTCGCCTGCTGCGGTTTGCTAGCACTCGCGGACCGGCTTTGGCCGGACGCAGAAGGAATGTTTTCGCCGGATGAGCGGACATTCCTGATAACGTGCGGCGGGACGCTCGATGCCCTCGTCCGAGCGATTGCCTCCGCCGAGCTCATCCACTCCCGCCCTGCCGACCCCTAC
>JAOAAM010000070.1 GCA_026418875.1 Gemmataceae bacterium
CTCCCATCGAGTGCTCCCGCCGGTGACCGGGACCCGGCAGATGTCGTAGTTGGTGCTCCAGGCCTCGTCCTTCTCCGGTACTGCGGTGAACAGCAAGAATTTCCCATCCGGGCTGAAAGTGAAATCATCGCCAACGCTAAAGGTCGTCGACGTCGGGAAGGCGTCACGGTCGCCGGGGGTGACGTCTTTCGGTTCCCCCGCGGTGCCGGTCGTGGGATCGAACGACATCACGAAGAGATGTTGACGTTTATCCTCGACATAGCTGTCCCAGTGGCGGAAAAACAGTCGCTTGAACACCCTCGCCTTGACTACGGATTTTTCTTTTTCCTCGTTCCGTTTCTTGTTCGCGGCGTTGCTTTCGGCAAATGGTTTTTCCGAGAACTCGGGGTAGACGGCAGAAACGAAGGCGATCTGCCGACCATCGCGCGACCAAATGGCGGTCGTGGCCTCCGTAGCGACTTGCGTTAGTTGGCGGGCTTCACCGCCCTCCACCGAAATGACCCAAAGTTGATTGTCGCCGCTGCGGTTCGACTCGAAGAGGATCCAACGGCCGTCCGGGGACCATCGCGGGTGTCGGTCCTTCTTCTCCGTGGTCGTGAGTTGTCGGGGAGGTTGGGAGCCGTCGGTCGGCGTCAGCCATAGGTTGGATTGCGACTTGTTGGAACTCGCATCAGTGATCGTCGTCACCACATAGACCAGCCAGCGGCCGTCTGGGCTGATCTGGGGATCGGCACATCGCTTGAACGACAGCAAATCGTCAATGGTCATCGGACGTGGTTCGGCACGGAGATCAGAAGATAGAGTCATGGCAAGCGACAGCCAGGCCAAAGGGACGAATGACTTCATCATGATGCGGTTCTCCGTTGGAAGTCAGCCGCGAGAAATCTCTCGACACTATATCAACCCAGCCGGGTGTGGTGATCCTTCATCGGCGACCGCGGAGGCGCTAACGCAGGAGGGGGCGAAAGGCTGATCTCACCACGGGAGCAAGGATCGGCTCCGGGATGGCGATCGTTTTGTATCGCCGCAGGAACCGTCGTGTGGTGCGACGAAGAGAGGCGATTCGAGGGGTTGACCTGTCGGTCTACGACGGATCGCAGGGGAAAAAGTTGAAAAAAAAGAAAATCGCCCCTTGACTAGGCGGCGAGGTTCGGATAGGCTCCGGGCCAAGCTGAGGGAGCGCCTGGGATGATGCCGGGTGTTCGCTCGAGTCGAGAACGGAAACCAGGACGGTTCCGATCATGCAACCGGGACGCAAGCACGCAGGAAACGGGTTGAGCCTCTCCGTAGCACCCAGCCGGGTGGGAACCCTCTCTGATCGGGCCGATTCATGGGAAAAACGGACTGTCGATCGGTGTGCCTGTTGGCACCGGCGAAGGTGAATTTGTTTTTGGAGATTCAGGGGAAAAGGCCCGACGGCTACCACGAGTTGGAAACTTTCATGGTGGCCGTTGACTTGTTCGATCGCCTGATATTTGAATTCGCCGAGGATGGCACGATTCGGCTGGAATGCGACGAGCCAGGACTTACGACAGGGCCAGACAACCTGGTGTGGAAGGCGGCGGATCAACTGCGGCAGAAGACGGGGACGAACCAGGGTGCCCGAATCCGCTTGGAGAAGCGTGTGCCGATGCAGTCGGGCCTCGCCGGAGGATCGAGTGACGCGGCGGCGACCTTGAAGGGGTTGAACCGGTTATGGCGACTGGGCTTGTCGCAAGCAGAGCTGGCGGCAATCGGTGCCGAGATTGGTTCCGACGTCCCGTTCTTCTTTGCGGCCGGTTCGGCGTGGTGCACGGGCCGGGGCGAGCAGGTTGAGTCTTGGACCTTGCGTAGGCCCGTGCACCTCGTGTTGGTCTGCCCGGGGCAGGGGCTGTCGACCGCCGAGGTTTACTCGCGGGTGAGGGTTCCCGCTGAGCGGATCCGCAGTGAGCGGATGCGGCAAGCCTTGGGGACCGGTGACGTGGAGGCCTTGGGCCGTTGCCTGCACAATCGCTTGCAGGAACCGGCCGAGTCGCTCTTGCCGGTCATCCGTGAGATCTGCGAACGGTTAAGGCAAGCCGGCACAGCAGGTTGCCTGATGACCGGCAGCGGTTCAGCCGTCTTCGCTCTTTGCCGCGATCGTCACGAGGCGATTCGCGTGGCACGAAGCATCCGTGCCGAAGTTGCCGACTCTTCGACCCCGATCGGGGAGTCGAGTCGGCCCCCGGCTTCAGCCGCCGGCTCTCGCGTGCAGGTTCATGTGGTCCGGAGTTGCCCATGAGGACGCCACAGACTTTGTGAAGGAGGAACTGCTGTGGTCATCACCGAAGTACGCATCAAACTCGTCGAGGAAAACAACGAGCGTCTCCAAGCCTTCTGCTCGGTCACCTTCGACAACATGTTTGTCGTTCGCGACCTGAAAATCATCGAAGGCACGAAAGGCAGCTTCGTCGCCATGCCCAGCCGGAAGTTGACTGATCGCTGCCCAACCTGCGGTTGCAAGAACCACCTTCGAGCAAGATTTTGCAATCAATGCGGTCAGCGCTTGGACGAGAATCGGGCCGCACGCGACAACGACGGCCGAGCCAAGTTGCACGCCGACATTGCCCATCCGATCAATTCCGCGGCCCGCGAGCAGATTCAGAGTGCCATTATCAAGGCTTTCCACGAGGAGCGGGAGCGAGCCAAGCTCCCGGGTTACGTCTGCACCTACGATGATTACGACTGTGATTACGAGGAAGCCGCCAGCTACACCAGTGTGGTGGCCGAGATGAACGGCCGGTCCAACTACCGTGCCCATCCATCGCATGCGACACCCCGCGGTAGCCACCTGCGTAGCCACGCGGAAGAGAAGGCGACCCGTGCCGAGGACGAATTCGGGGCTGGCATCATGTGAACGCGCGGTCGCCGGAACGGCCAACGCATCAAAGATCCCAGAAACCCAATTC
>JAOAAM010000078.1 GCA_026418875.1 Gemmataceae bacterium
CAGCAAAGCATAGAACAGCTTCCCGTATTGCCCCCCCGACCGCAACTCCTGACAAAGCAGCGCGACGGCATTCTCGGCGCCCGCCTCACCGAGGACATGGCGCAAGCGTTCGTACAGCGCGGGATCATCAGCCGGCATCGCCGCAGCATCCATATCATTCGCTCCTGGCTTCAAGGCGCATTCTACGAACGCCGGCCCTCCTCGCCGAAACGTGTACACCGGATCAAGGCGATTTCGCGAAGGGCAAAACTTCGTACTCGATTTCGTATT
This sequence comes from Gemmataceae bacterium, assembly GCA_026418875.1. Classification (GTDB taxonomy): domain Bacteria; phylum Planctomycetota; class Planctomycetia; order Gemmatales; family Gemmataceae; genus CAKZUU01. The sequence continues at coordinate 271 of JAOAAM010000078.1, forward strand.
CGACTTGCTCGGATCCTTTGCGATAACGGACAATCACCGTTCGCGGACCGGTGCCGATCTCCGCCGTCGAAACTCGGATCGGGTTGCACTCCAACACGGTGCCAAGTGCCTGAATTCTGGCCGACCGGCTCGACGGGACAATCGCGACCTGCATTGTCGCCGAGCCATCGAACATTCGCCCCATCTCGCCCCAAGGGCCGCCCAGGACTTCGTTGGGCCGGCGACGCTCCCAATCGTTGATTGAGACGCTGAGAAACCCAAGGCGGTCGAGATAAAAGTTGAGCCGGTCGTCATCACTTGCAGGCTTGATGGGCCGCACACCCCGAATGACCAAGCGACCGACACGGCCCGACACCGCCGTCACCTCGTAATTCACCTCCAGAGTCCAAGACCAGGTGACGGGCTGTCCGGTGGCCACGTCCAGCGCTCGTTGCTCCTTTTTCAGCCGAATCTTCTGCGGGCCTTTCCCGATCAATTCGGACGCGATCTTCACGCCGTCGAACGTCAATCGATCCAGCGGCAACCCGATGAGTCGATCCTGACCGACGAGCTGAATCGTCACCGGCAATTGAACGACGAGATGTCGTGGCGTGTGTTTCTCTGCACGCAACTCTTGGACATCTCCATGCCAGATCAACGTTCCTTTTGGAAAACGCCGGTTTCCGTCTTCCAGTTCCATTCGCAGGGTGTCGATCCCACTCGCCTCGACGGGGCGAACCGCATCGATGTGAAGCGTGGCCACCTCGGGTTGCCGACCGGCGTCCGGTTGTGCCATCGCGGGAGTGACGACTCCAAACCAGCTCGCCAAGGCGAAGTATGCGAACTTGTCGCAAAACATCATTCGGACTTCCATCGACTTAGCCCTTCGAATGCCCCAGCGATCGTACTACCTTTCGACCGATCGAGCCACAAAAAATTTTTCCCGCAAGATTCATCGACCGCCTTGTCCTCGCTGAAACCCTGGTAGAATGGGCCACGACGCGGAGGCTGCCCATGAAAGCCCATTTCGTCATCCTCGTTTGGATTTGGCTCGTTCCGATCGCTCTCTGCGGCGAGTTGCCGCTGATCGCCGTGTCGCCGGACGGATCGGGGTTTGTCGAAAAACGCACGGGCCGACCGTTCGTTCCCTGGGGGTTCAACTACGACCACGATTCGCGTGGCCGTCTGATCGAGGATTATTGGCTCGACGAATGGCCCTTGATCGAGAGTCATTTTCGAGAGATGAAACAGCTGGGCGCGAACACCGTTCGCATTCATTTGCAACTTGCCCGCTTCATGGACAACCCGAGCGAGCTCAATCGAAAAAACCTAACACAACTGCAAAAGCTCCTTGCTTTAGCGGAGAGTATTGGACTCTATCTGAATATCACGGGACTCGGATGCTACCATAAAGCAGATGTTCCCTCATGGTACGACGACTTACCGGAGAATGGCCGCTGGCAAGTCCAGGCGAACTTCTGGCACGCCGTTGCCAACTGTTGTCGTAACCGACCTGTGGTGCTGTGCTATGACCTGATGAACGAACCGGTCGTTCCCTATGGGAAGCGACAACCAAAAGATTGGCTTGGTCCTGCGTTCGCTAACAAACATTTCGTGCAGCTTGTTAGTTTGGATCAATCGGGCCGACCTCGACATGAGATTGCCCGCAGCTGGATCCGACATTTGGTGCGAGCGATCCGTTCCGTCGACCAAGATCATCTCATCACCGTGGGTTTGGTGGATTGGAGCCTCGATGTCCCAGGGATGACCTCCGGTTTCATCCCGGAGAAAATAGCATCCGAATTGGATTTCTTGAGCGTCCACGTCTACCCGAAGAAGGGACAAATCAAAGATGCGCTGACCACACTGCGGCGTTTTTGTGTCGGGAAGCCCGTTTTGATCGAAGAGACATTCCCCTTGAACTGCCCACTAGCGGAATTTGCGGATTTCATTCGCCAGTCTCGAGAGTTGGCGGCGGGTTGGCTCGGGTTCTATTGGGGCAAACCAATGGAGCAACTGCGCGCATCCAAAACGATCGCCGATGCCATGATGCTCCAGTGGCTGGAATACTTCGAGACAACGAGCAAAGGGTTGTCCGCTCCTTTAGAACTCGAATTCAAAGGGCGTTGTGGGCCGCTACAGCCGGAAGGTCAACCCTACGATGCACGACGGCAAATGTTCCGATTGCGCGTGGAAGACATATCACGTTTCACGATCACTTCGGTCGTGCCTGACATCAAAGATCGTGGGATTATTTTGCAAATCTCTGGGATGTTAGAGGATGCAGAAGGTCCGCTCACGATGTTCGTTCCTGATCGAGATGGTCAGAATCGCGAATACCGGCTGCATCATGTCGGGTATGACCAAGAGTTGTTTCAAATTCGCCGGGAAGGCGGGGTCGCCACCATTGAATTCCTGCGCAAAGGACGAGAATTGCTGAAACCGGGGGTGTGGTTCCAATATATCGATTTCTATCGGTGACTTCATCGTAGCTCGGTAGGCAGCCGATTCGGGGCGCAAAGCAAAGAAGGGGGTTCGTCCGATGAGCATGACATCCAGGCAAGTCGTCGTGCGAGCGGTGAGTCGTGCCTTGATCGCAGCGGCAATCACTTTCGTGGTTGTCGCCGGGGCGACGATGATCTACGAGGAATGGGCTGGAGTCCGGCAAACCGTGTTGGTCGAGGCCGAGGAAATCGATATCGGTACAGTGTCGGCCGAGGCTCGACCAAAAGTGGAGATCCGATTCCGCAACCATGGGCCTCAAGACCGCCGGATTGTCAATTTCGCACCTAGTTGAAGTGCGGTTGCGTGCTTCCGTGCGAAGCAATATCAGAATGTCATTTTGGCTGCTCGCGCAACAACGACGGTTGAGTTATGGCTGGAGTTTCATGGAGTAGGGGAATTGAATCTGCCCGTTGGGTTATATTTGGATGACGGTGGACTCCGCGAAATGAAAGTATTGATTCGAGGCCAGGTCATTGCTCCGAACAAGGATCTAAAGGAACGCGAATCAGGCGGTCAAAAATAAGTAGGAGCAGGTTGGAATTGGACTACGGTGTGACCACCACTTTGGATAAAGGGTCGCCGTGGACAGTGGAGGTTGGCATGGACCTTGGACTGACCAACCGGGTCGTTGTGATCACGGGGGGAGGAAGGGGGATTGGTGCGGCCATTGCGAGGGTGGTTGCAGCCGAGGGAGCCGCAGCGGCGATTGTCTCGCGGGATCCGGCGGAAAATGCCTCTGTCGTCCAAGCAATCCGAGACGCCGGTGGCCAAGCGATCGCTGTCGGGGCAGAACTGACGGACTCCGAGGAGTGCCGACGCAGTGTGGAAGAAGTCGTGGCACAGTTAGGTCGGATCGATGGGTTGGTAAATAATGCAGGAGTGAATGATGGCGTTGGCTTGGAGCAAGGTGATCCGCAAAGGTTCATGTTATCTTTGCGACGGAATTTGACTCATTATTATGAGATGGCGCATTTTGCTCTGGCATATTTGAAGCGCACTCGTGGGGCGATTGTGAATATCAGTTCCAAGGTGGCGGAGACGGGGCAAGGCCGCACGTCGGCCTATGCGGCGGCGAATGGCGGTCGGAATGCACTGACGCGAGAATGGGCCGTGGAATTGGCTCCCTACGGTATCCGAGTGAACGCCGTGGTCGTGGCGGAATGTTGGACCCCGATGTATCAGGAGTGGCTGCAAACGTTGCCCGATCCGGAGAGAACGCGTCGACGGATTGAGCAGCGGATCCCCCTGGGCCAAAGAATGACCCGGCCGGAGGAAATTGCCGACGCGGTGGCCTTTCTGTTGTCCGATCGAGCAAGTCACATCACCGGGCAACTACTGCATGTTGATGGGGGATACGTTCACCTCGACCGAGCCTGCACGGAGTGATTTCCTCCGATTGGGGGGCGGGTGAAGTCAGATCGACTCGAAGCTCGGTTTCGAGACGGTCGATGGGCAGAGACGCCGGTACAACTCGGCGTAGGCAGCGATGGTGTGTTCGAGACGGAAGTGGCGCTCGGCCCGTTGCCGGGCGGCGGTGCCCAGCGATTGCGCCAGGCAGGAGTCGTCGAGCAGTCGAAGAAGAGCGCGGGTGGTCGCGGTGATGTCGCCCCGTGGAACGAGGAGCCCGTCGACACCATCGCTGACCAACTCGGGGTTGCCTCCGACGGCCGTGACGACGACCGGCAGGCCCGAAGCCATGGCCTCCATCAAGGTCAGTGAGGCCGCCTCGCTCAGCGACGTCATGGCGAAAATGTCTGCCGCCCGCATCAACTCGGGGATGTCGTGGCGAACGCCAAGAAAGTGGACCCTGGCTCGGACGTTTAATGACTCGGCCAACGACTCCAGTTCGCCGCGAAGCGGACCATCCCCGGCGAGGAGCCAATCGACGTCGTTCCGTTGGGCCGCCACCTGAGCAAATGCTTTGAGTAGGGTGGCGTGGTCTTTGACCGGGTGAAATCGTGCGACTGTCAGCACATAGCGTCGATTGGGGGCCAGCCCGAGTTGCGCTCGCAGGGAGGCGCGGTCGGGGAGATGAGTATAGCGCGAGACGTCGATGCCGTTCAGGATCACCTCGATCCGATGGCGGGGGAAGCCGTCGTTTTGGGCCAAGGCATCGGCACTGAAGCGAGCGCAGGCATTGATGGCGTCGGCAAGAGGAGACAGCAACCAGCGATTGACGCTGTGGCGCAAGGGCGAGACGACGTCGGGGAAATGTCGGCCGTGTTCGGTGAAGATGAGGCGGGGCCGATGGCGGAGAAGGGAGAGTTTGGCCAAGGCGGAGTAGAAAAACGGCGTGTATTGGTGGGCATGCAGGATGTGGATGCCGCGTTCTGTGATGGCTCGGCGGAGGCGGCCCACGAGTCTCCAGTCGCGACCGGGCCGGCGGTCCAGGCAAATTACCTCGACGCCCTCTTGTCTGAGCCGTTCCCCCAGTAGACCCACGGAATCCAGGCAAAAAATCGTCGGCTGGATCTGGCCACGAAGTCGTCGAATCGTTTCCGCAGTGAGGACCTCGGCTCCGGCCACGGGCATGGCGTGCAAGACATAACCGATGCGGAGCATACTCTCTCCGGGGCTGGGATTGCGCGAGTATAACATGCGGGTCGGACCAGCGGCTACGGACCATCTTCGCAAAAGCCCGGGCATTTTACACTTGGCTGTTTGCGACCTAGACTTGCGCATGGCAGTCCCTCCGGGAGGAGCGAAGCATGTCCGTGGTGCGCCCACAACCCGTGTCGGCGGGGAGTCATTCTGGCCTGCCCCAGCCGACCGGGGGCATCCAGTTGGCCGACGAAGTGATCGAAGTTCAGATCCAGCGTTCACTTTGCGGCAACCTTGAGCTTTGGACTCCTCTCGCGGAAATCCAATCCCGGCACCTGCTGACCCGATCTCGATTGCAAGCGTTGGCCCCCGCCGCCATGGCCGTGCGTGGCCAGATGGCCGCCGAGCGGGAACAGTTGGAGCCTCGAAGCTCGACCACGGCCGTCCCCGCCGGGTTTATCGACGGACCGCAGCGGCTGCTCGATGGGCATCGGCGGAAGGGGGAAGCCAGCGACTTGGGGCGAATCCTCGCATTCGCCCAGCGAATCCGTGACGAGGTGGACCGCGTGGTCATCCTGGGCACGGGAGCAGCGCAACTCGGTCCGCGGGCCATCCTGGACGCTATCCTCTCTACCCATCACAACGAGTTGCCCGAAGCTGCCCGACTGAACCGGCCTCGCGTCAGCTTCGGCGGGTTGGATTTTGACCCCGACGCCTTGCAAGACCTTCTGGATCTACTCGAAAACACCTGCGTTGACCCGGACCTGCGGTCTGAGCGCTGGGCCGTCATCGTGACGGACCTAGGCGGCGGCGAGTTGGAGACGGCAGCGGCCCTCCGCATCTTCCGGGCCGAAGCAGCAAAATACTACCGACAAAGCATCGAGCGGTGGCATCGCTACATCGTCCCCATCGCGGCACAAAGCTCCGTCTTGCGCGACCTTTGCCTGGCCGATGGCTATAGCGAGGGAGAGATCCTGTCGATCCCTTCAGACGTCGGAGCGCGCTTCAGCGTGTTCACGGCAGCGGGGTTGTTGCCGGCGGCGACGGCAGGATGCGACATCAAGGCGCTATTGCTGGGTGCCGCGGCGATGACCCGGCGATTCTTCGAGGAACCATTTGAGCGGAACCCCGTCTTGCAATGGGCGGCGGTACACCACCTGCTCTGCCACGAAGCCGACAAGCCGATTCGTGTCGCTGCTTTCTGGTCGCAACGGCTGACCGGGGTTGGCCCGTGGTACGCCCACCTCCTGGCCGAGACCTTGGGACGCCAGGGACAAGGAGTCACGCCGTTGATCCTCTCCATGCCCCGCGACATCCACTCCCACGGTCAGATGTTGCAAGATGGCCGACGGGACAAGGTCATCGACCATTTCATCGTCCGCTCGCCACGGAACAATGCCGTCACCGTCGGGATGGCGGAGCGAAATGAGGACGGGTTGAACGCCGGGGCACGCAAAACCTGGTCGGATTTGCAAAACGCGGCTTACGCGGCTCACACATCGGCCTTGGTCGATGTCGGAAGACCCATGTGTGAGATCACCCTGCCCATGATCTCTGAACATGTGTTGGGTCAACTGCTGCAAATGCTCATGTTGGCCACCGTCGTCGAGGCGCGTCTGGGAGGCGTCGCTCCGTATGGCGAGCCGGGGCTGTCGCCGTATCGGTCGAATCTGCGGAGCAACCTGGGCTTGAATTAAAAACGAGCGTCGCCGGCTGCCGATTCGAGTGTCTGGAAACCACAAAGCCGACCCGAACTTGGGTCGGCTTTTCGCTTCCCTTGATCGTGAGAACCTCACCGCAGGCTCAGGTCAAGCTCAAGGGCCCGTCGCCGCAGTAATCCGGATTGCCGAACTTCGTGATGCGATGGCCGAACGCATGGGCCAACGACAACAGTAGGCGATTGTGAGGCACTCGCGGGAATTTCAGGCTGCGGCCCATTTTGAAGCCAAGCCCGCCACCCACCAGAACGAACGGGATGTTGTCCAGCGTGTGCGAATTCCCCTCGCCCAACTCGTTGGTCCACACGATGGTCGTGTGATCCAGCAAGCTCCCCTCGCCGCCGGGTTCCGGCGTCTCGGCCAACCGCTTCGTGAGGTAAGCGAGTTGCTCGCAGAACCAGCGATTGATCCGGGTGAGTTTGTCCATCGCCTCGTGATTGCTGTTCGGTTCGTGCGAGAGTTCGTGATGGCCCTCGTTCACGCCGATCCAGCGCATCTTTGCCTGACCCACCGAGTTGGTGTACTGCAACGTGGCGATTCGGGCGAAGGCGTTGACGAAGCTGTTCACCAGCAGGTCGATCTGCATCTTCGAGATGCGTGGCATATTATCGTTCTGCCGACGAACGCCAGGCCTCGGTTCCGGGACGGGATGGCCGGCCTTCAGCTCCTCGGCCG
>JAOAAM010000082.1 GCA_026418875.1 Gemmataceae bacterium
TGTGTATAAGAGACAGTTGCGCCCCCTGACCCGGAAAGAGCAAGGCAGTTCGGGGCATCGCATCACCTCAACATTCACTCGATGCTTTTCGCCAACAACACGGTCGGGCCGACGACAAGCCGCGGCGATCAGATGTCCAAGGCCGGAACCGCAGGCTCGTCGCCGTCGGGCGGCAGCGCCTCCAGTTCCGTGACGATGATTTCGTTCAAGCGAGCACGGGCATAATTCGCCGCCATGAGCAAGGCGCTGCAAATGGCCCGATCATTGGAGGAGCCGTGACAAATCAAGCAAATGCCGTCGATCCCCAAAAGCGGGGCTCCGCCGAAGGCGCTGTAGTGGTATTTGCCGAGTAATTGCCGGAGCGCTTGTCCGGCTGTCTCTCGCTCCGCACTCAGCGAGCCGATGACCTCTTGCTTCACCAGGCCAAGGACGAATTCGAGGACGCCTTCCGAGAGCTTCAGGATGACGTTGCCGGTGAACCCATCCGTGACGACGACGTCCACGGCACCACGGTGGATGTCGCGGCCCTCGACATTGCCCCGGAACGATTCCCGCCACCGACTGCCTCGAAACAGGGCGAAGGTGTCGCGGACCAGGTCGTGACCTTTGCCCTCTTCTTCGCCAATGTTCATCAGCCCGATGGTGGGCTGTTCGCGTTTCAGCAGGTGTTTGGCGAAGATGGAGCCCATGATGCCGTATTGCAATAGGTCGGACGGCTTGGGGCTGACATTCGCCCCCACGTCGACGATGACGCACGGGCCCTTGGCCGTCGGCATGACCGCGGCGATCCCTGGTCGGCGGATGCGTGGGAGGAACTTGCGGGTTCGCAAGCCAGCGGCGACCATCGCGCCGGTGCTGCCGGCACCGACGACCGCATCCACTTGCCGGGTCGCCAGCAACTGCCAGCATCGGCTAATCGAATTGTCCGGCTTGCGACGCAGCGCTTCGACGGGCGGCTCGTGCATCTCGACCCATTGCGTCGCTGGCACGATTTCCAGCCGCTCTCGCGGACCCGAACTTTGCTCCAACAACGGCTCGATCCGCGCCGGATCGCCCACCAGGACGATGGTGAGATCCGGGAGCGCGGCAGCGGCTTGCAGGGCGCCGGCGACGTTCGGTGCGGCCCCCCAGTCGCCGCCCATCGCGTCCAGCGCGATCCGCATGGGTCATTTCCCCTCGGTCTTCACCGGAACCGCTTCACGCCCCTGATAATAGCCGCAATTCGGGCAGACTCCGTGCGGCAACACCGGCTCGTTGCACTGCGGACAGTATTGAACCTGCGGCGGCGTCACATGATGATGACTGCGGCGATTCCCCTGACGCGCCCGCGAGGTGCGTCGCTTCGGTACGGCCATGTCTCACTTCCCATTCGCTTGACAACTCGATGACTGCGGCAAAGGGCTTATCCTAGCGACAACCCCCCGCGCGTCAACTCGTCCTCCAAACCGAGCTTTTTTCGCCCTTGTCCCCCTTATGACGAGATAGGCCGGCCGGTCTTCATCGCCCCGCGCTGCCGCTGTTCGCCCCGCTCCGGGTGAAGCGATAGATCCCCTGGCCGCTGGTCGTGGTGGTCAGCAAGTACACATCCCCGGCCTCGTCCTCGCCGAACGAGAGGATCGGCAGGCCGCGGTCGCGGATCGGCCGATTCGCCACAACACGCCGCTTCGTCTCGTCGTAGAGCAAAGCCCAAATTTTCCCACTGACGTAGTCGGCGTAGAGGTAATGCCCCTCCAACTCCGGCAGACGTTTGCCGCGATACACTCCCCCGCCCGTGATCGACTTGCCCAAGTCGTGGTGGTATTCCCAGATCGGATCGATGAATTCGGGCCTTGGGCCAGTGCCCTTTTCGCCGAACGGGTGCAACCCTTCGCGGCGGTTCCAACCGTAGTTGCCCCCCTTTTCGATCAGGTTAATTTCTTCCCACAGATTCTGCCCGACGTCGCCTGCCCAAAGCCGACCGGTGCCCCGATCAAACGCCATCCGCCAGACATTACGCAGGCCCAAGGCCCAAATCTCCGGGGCATAGCCGGGTCGGTCCACGAAGGGGTTGTCTTTCGGAATCGCGTAATTTTTCTCCTTGCTGAGCCGTTCCCGAGAATCCACGTCGATGCGCAGGATTTTGCCCAGCAAGCTGTCCATTTTTTGACCATTGTCGAAGGGGTCGTTGGCGGCCCCGCCGTCGCCGTGCGTGATGTACAGATAGCCATCGGGGCCAAACAAAATCGTCCCGCCGTCGTGGTTCCAGAACGGCTTTTTGAATCGCAAGATGACCTCCTCGGAATCCGGGTCGCCTCGCGTGGGGTCGTCTTTCCTCACTCGGAAGCGGGAGACGACGTTGACCATTCGCTCTTTCTTCGGGGTGTAGAAAATGAAGAACTCGCCGTTTTCTTTGAATTTTGGATGGAATGCCAGTCCGAGGAAGCCTTCCTCATTCTGGTCGTCGCTGTAGCGGACCCGGTCCTGGATGTCGAGGAAGATGGACGTTTGCGTCGCGGCGGGATCGTTGGGGAAGGCGTGGACGACGCCATGCTGCGTCGCTACGAAGACGCGATTGCTGCCATCGCCGGCGTGAGTCAGGACGATCGGACGCAGCGGCACGACTTTGCCGGTCTCCGTTTCGCCCTGCCAGCCGGTCCACTTCAGGTTCGGGAAGGCGACCTCGGTTTCGAGGGGCAGCGGCGAGGAATCGACCTCGAAGCCGGGGACCTTAGCGGGGATGGCCACGACATCGCCGGTCGTCATGTCCGGGACGAGGATCGCTCCACGTTGCGGGTCGTAGCAGCAGTCGGCCGCGGCTTTGAGGTTGTCGGCCAACAGCACGGGCTGGCGATCGGGACGGGCGATGCCCCAGACCTTACCATTCTTCCAATCTGTGACGAAGAGTTGACCGTGGTGGTCGAAGACCAATCCATCGGCCCCGCCGAAACCCTCGTGCAGTTTCTCGATCTTGCGGTTCAACAGGTGGATACGGTAGAGGATGCCGGTACCGAAATCCGCCAGCAGCAGGTGGACTTGGGAATCCAAAGCGAGGCCGTTCGGCGTGTGCAACTCCGGCATTTTCTCCTTGTTCACGACAACGCTCACCTTCCCCTGCGGGGTGATGCGGTACACCGCGCCGCCCTGGCCTTGCAGATCGCCGGAGTCGCTGACGTACATGACGCCGGACTCCGGATCGACATGGATGTCGTTGAGGAATTGCGGCTTGGCGGGGAAGGCGGCGGGGCCAGCGACCAGGTGTGTCTTGCCTTGCTCGTCGATGCGGAGGACCCGGTCCTTGTCGGTGACGAACAGCCAGCGTTGGAAGGCGGCCAGTCCCTTCGGGTCGTTCAAGCCGCTGACGAACGGAACGACTTTGCCATCCTCGATGCGGACGATGGCACCGTCGCCATCTTTATCGAACTCGCCAATGACGGTGACGTAAACCTGACCTTGGGGGCCGATGGCGACCGATTCGGGATTTTTCAGCCCAGTCGCCAACGTGGTCGGCTCGGCGCCAAGGGCTGCCGTGGAGATCAATACGGCCAAAATGACGGATACCCGGTGCATCGTCGTGTCCCCAGCCATTCGGATCGAGCGAGGGCGGTCCTTGGATCAGGATAAGACCGCCCCGTTCCGTTGTCGATGCCTGCCCAAGCCAGCGGGCGTCGGTATCCGCTCACGCCGGCCGGCGTCGCCGATGGGTTGGGCCGGTCGGTGTGATTGCTCGCTCAGGCCGGCCGACGCCACGCGCCGGTGCGGTACTTCCACCACAGTTTGTGCAGCTCCATGCCGACCACGATCGACATCGCCAGCGCGATGAGGACGGCCCACATCTCCAAACTCACCGGTTCGACCCGCAGGATGCGCTGCATGAACGGCGTGTGCATCGAAATCACATGCACGGTGAAGGCCGTCAGGGCCCCAATCATCAGGATCGGACTGCGCAGCGGCGAGAGCACAAAGGCCGATTTGGTTTCGGATCGGCAGTTGCCGATGTGCAGGTTCTGGAACAGCACCAGCAACAGCAGCAGGGCGTTGCGGGCGGATGACTCTTCCATCTTCATGACTTCGATCATGTAGACGAACGCGGCAAAGCCGATGACCGCCATGATGGCGGCGGCGACGATCGTGCGTTCGATCATCAAGCGGTTGAAGATGGGCTCCCGGGGCGAGCGAGGCTTGCGTTTCAGCACGTCGCCCTCGCTCGGTTCAAACGCCAAGGCCACGTCCTGGATGCCGTTGGTCACCAAGTTGAGCCACAGCAGTTGGGCGGGGAGCAAGGGCAGCACCGCGAAGCCGGCATCGGTGTCGGGCCAGCCGGTGATCACGGCCATCGAGAGCATGAGCAATTCGGCGGCACCGGTGGAGATCAGCAGGTAGATCACCTTGCGGACGTTGTCGTACGCGACCCGGCCCTCCTCCACGCCGGCGACAATGGTGGCGAAATTGTCGTCGGTGATGACCATCTCGGCCGCTTCCCGGGCCACGTCGGTGCCGGCCTTCCCCATCGCCACTCCGATGTTTGCTTGCCGCAACGCCGGCGCGTCGTTGACCCCATCGCCCGTGACGGCGACATAATGACCCAGCCGTTGAGCCGCTTCGACCAGTTGCAATTTCTGCCGTGGCGTGGTCCGGGCAAAGACTCGCACTCGCTTCACCGCCTCGGTCAACTCCTCCGGCGAATAGCCCTCCAACTCGCGACCCGTGATAACCTGATCGGGCCGGTCGGCGAAGCCCAGGTCCCGGGCAATCGCAAGTGCCGTCACCGGGTGATCGCCCGTAATCATGCACACAGTGATCCCCGCGTCGTGGCATTGGGCAATCGCCTCCCGGGCCCCGGGCCGCAACGGGTCGATCATGCCTACAAACCCGAGGAAGGTCAGGTTGCTGAGAGTCTCCGGCAGATGGTCGAAATCCAGGTGATCCGCAGGCCCCTCCGCCAACGCCAACACCCGGTAGCCACGCTGCGCCATCACCTCGGCTTGGTGCAAGAACCGGTCTCGGTCGCCACCGGACATTGACGAGCACATATTCAGCACCCGCTCCGGGGCACCTTTCACCATGCCCCGCACCGACTCGCCCATGCGATGGAAAGTGGCCGCGAATTGCCGCTCCGGCTCGAACGGAATCGCAGCGACCTGCGGATATTGCTGCACCAGCTTTTCGCGGCTCAAACCCACCTTGTGCCCAAGCGACAGCAGGGCCAAGTCCGTCGGATCGCCGCGCCAAATCCAGTGCCCGTCCCGAGGGTGCAGATCGCCCTCGTTGCACAAGACGGCCGCGCGAACCAACGCATCCAGTTGGGCGTTGTCGCCTTGGGCCAGCGGGCGTCCGTTGAGACGAATCTCTCCCGTCGGCACAAACCCCTCGCCGGTCACGGTAATGTCGGTGCCATCCGGGAGGATCGCCTCGCGGACCGTCAGTTCATTGCACGTCAGGGTCCCGGTTTTATCGCTGGCGATCAGGGTGCAGCTGCCAAGCCCCTCAACCGCTGCCAAGCGGCGGATGATGACCCCACGCTGTGCCATCCGCGAGGTGGCAATGGCCAGGGCGACGGTCAAGGCCACCGGCAACCCTTCGGGGATTGCCGAGACGGCCATGGCCACGCCGAACATGAACATCTCTTGCAGGTTGTACCCTTGGAATAGCACGCCCACCAGGACGATGAAGAACGCCGCGGCGAGGATGACGTAGCCGATGGTGTGCGTGAATTTTTCCATCCGCTCCAGCAAGGGGGGCCGGCCGCCCGCCGAGCTGAGGACGTCCAACGCCAATTGCCCAATGCTGGTCCGGGTGCCCGTGGCAACGACCACGCCTTGGGCGCGCCCCCGGACGACGATCGAACCGGCATAGGCCATGTTGTGCCGATCCGCCAAAGGCACCGATTCGTCGCCCGTCCAAGCCGGATCCTTGGTCACCGGCAACGATTCACCGGTCAGGAGCGACTCGTCGATCTCCAAGCCTTGGGCCGAAATCAGTCGAATGTCCGCCGGCACCCGGTTGCCCGACTCCAGGAACACCACGTCGCCGGGAACGACCTCCTCGGCATCCAGTTCCACCGTCTCTTCATCGCGCAATAATGTCGCCCGGATGTGCAACAATTTCTGCAAAGCCCGAGTGCCACGCTCGGCCTTCCACTCCTGATAACCGCCGATCAGGGCGTTGATCAGCAGCACGGCCGCGATGAAAATGGCGTCGGTCGGGTCATCGGGATGGGCAATCAACGAGACGACCGCGGCAATCGCCAGGATATAGATCAGGGGACTTTTGAATTGCCTCAGCCCGATCTCCCACCACGTCGGCGGCGGCTGCTCGGGCATCTTGTTCGGACCGTACCGGGCCAGACGTTCCTTCGCTTCGGCGGACGTCAGCCCTTCCGGCCGTGATTGTAACTCCGAAAACAGCTCGCTCGGCCCCAACACATGCCAGGTCGGCGCCGAAGTGGCTTGGCTCATAGGTCTCTCCAGTCCGTTCGTCGCGCCATCCCGGCTAAAGCAGTTTTAGGCGCTCCCACATGGATGCAAACTAGCCCAGGACTGCAACTCGCGTGCCGGATTCAGCACCCGCGAAAACGCCTTCGCCCTGCTCCGCCCCGTACAATGGCTGTCTCTTATACACATCTGACGCTGCCG
>JAOAAM010000578.1 GCA_026418875.1 Gemmataceae bacterium
CTGTTCATCGGCACGGAGATCAAGCCGAACGACCCGCAGAGTACCATCGTGTTTAAGCATCGGGGGAAAAGTTACCGCCCCTTGGAGGCGGGGGATTGTGTCGAACCCGGCGACATCGTCATGCTTTTGGATGACAGCGAGGCCTACGCCAAATTGGAGGCGGCTCGTGCGGCGGAAGAGGCATCGGGCAAAGTCTTCGCACAAGCCCGCTTCGTCCGGGAAAAGGTAGAGGTCGTCCACAATATCCGCACCAGCTTGCACAAGCAAGGAAGTCTTTCGGAGTTGGAATTCGTGCAGAGCGCGGCGGAGTTGGCTCGGGCCTTGGCCACGGAATCCAGCCAGCTCGCCGAGTACGAGGCGAAGAAGCAGGAACACATCGCCGCGAAGATCAATTACGAGTACTACACGATCCGCGCAAACATCGGCGGAATCGTGCAGCCGTTCAGCCATCGCCCAGGGCAGTCAGTGAAGGCACTCGAACCCGTCTTGCAGATCCAGAGCACGGATTTTCTGCGAGCCGACGGTATGGTCGCCCTGGGTTATGCCGGTCGACTGCGGCGTGGGATGCCGGTCTTTATCGAGCCGCTCATCGAGGAGGCACCGCGAGCTCGGCGACGATTCCACTCGCAGCCGATTCACGCGGTGGCTGTCAGTAACCACGAACCGAACCCATTCATCGTTAGCGTGAGTGAAGATCGGACCGCTCGGGTATGGGACGGGCGAAGCGACCGGGAGACCGCGATTTTCACGCATCCCGTTGCTGTCCGATCGGTAGCCTGCTCGCCGCCGGGTGCTCCTCGAAAATACTGCCTCACCGGGGCCGAGGATGGCAAGGGGCGGTTGTGGGACTTGAACAATCCCAAGAGCAGCAGCACCCCGTCGCGGGAACTAGAGGGCGGGCATCGCGGTTCGATCTCGGCCGTCGCCTTCGCCCCCGACGGCAGAACCTGCGCGACGGCCGATGCTCGCGACATCTGTCTTTGGGACGTCGAAAGCGGGAGTTTGCGTTACAAATTGCCGCAGCACCATCTTGGCGAGATCACCTCTCTGGCATTTACGCCCCAAGCAAAACTCGTCTCCGCGGGGCGGGACATGACCATACGGGTGTGGAGCTTGGGTACCGAGGGTGCCAGCTTGGACTACACTCAGGAGGGTCGGTCCGGCGACATCAATCGATTGGGTGTCAGCCACGATGGGAAGTATTTCCTCCTCGACATCGGGCAGGCATTGCGCCTGATGACGTTGGCCGATCGGCGAAATGTTGGTGTGATCGAGAGCGTTCACGAGTCCTCGAAGCTGTCCACCTTCGCGGTGTTCTCCCACGACAGTCGGCTGGTCCTCACGGGGAGCCAAGGCGAGGGGAAATTGTCCGTGTGGAGGGTGCCGATTGGTGGTTCACGGGCCACGGAACTGCGACAGTTCGTGCCGCGAGAACGGCTGGTCGTCTTCACCTGCGCCGCAGTTTCGCCCTTTGGTGATGACCCCTTCGCTGTGACTGGAACGAAGACAGGCGATCTCTACGTGTGGCCCATGCCCACCGAGAGAGAGATGGTTCGCATTCCGGGGGTCCTGAAATTCATCGACCAAACGGCAGCCGCGGCCACGCGAACCGTCCGCATTTGGGCCGATTTTCCCAATCCCAAGGACAGGCCGTTGACGATCGGAACCAACGTCACCATCGTCATCGAGCCGAGTGCGACTCGTTGATGTTGGGCGATTCGGGGGCTTTCGCAGCATCTCCGTTCGGGCTGGGACATCATGGAACTCGCGCTGGCCGGTCAGAACGAACGCCGAAAACAGGTTCGACTGAGACTGCGCTCCGACTTGCAAATCTCGGAACAACGGTACGAAGGGAAGCGCTCCTACGTCGTCAAAGACCCCGTCAGCTTGCGGTACTACCGTTTCAACGAGCAGGAATACTTCGTCGTGCGTTTGTTCGATGGCAAGCACACGATGGAGGAGATTCAGAAAGAATTCGAGAGGAACTACCGACCGCACCGATTGACGCATGAAGACTTGGAGTCCTTTGCCCGACAACTTCTCACCGCCGGGTTAGCCCAACATGAATCGAGTCGGGCCGCCGAAGAGTTGCTCGAGAGCCGACGCAAGCAACGCCGACTCCAACGAATCGCGACCTGGACCAACATTCTCTACATCAAGATTCCCATCTTTGATCCCGACCGGATCCTGACATTCCTTTATCGCTACCTGTTCTGGATCTTCACCTGGTGGTTCTTCGCGCTGAGCGTCGCCTTGATGCTGTCGGCGGTGTTCCTCGTCGCCCTGCATTACCGAACGTTCTACGACAAGCTGCCTTATTATCATGAATTCTTCGCCTTCCAAACCCTGTTGTACATGTGGTTATCTTTGGGTGTGGTGAAGGTGATCCATGAGTTCGGGCACGGGCTGAGTTGTAAGGCTTTCGGCGGGGAATGTCATGAGATGGGCTTCCTCTTGATGTGTTTCTCGCCGGCGCTCTTCTGTAACGTGTCGGATGCTTGGACCCTGCCGAACAAATGGCGGCGGATCATCATCAGCTTTGCCGGTATTTACGTAGAACTGGTCATAGCCGCGATCGCGACGTGGGTATGGTGGTACACCCCCGGGCGGCCGTTCATCAACAACATCGCCCTGTGCCTGATGGTGCTCTGTTCGGTCAGCACGTTCGTCTTCAACGCGAACCCGCTGATGAAGTTCGATGGGTACTACATTTTGTCGGACTGGTTGGAGATCCCCAATCTGCGAGATCGTGCGAATCGCTATTTGTCGAACTTATTCAAAGAGCATGCTTTGGGGATAGAGGTGCCGCCGGAACCGTACATGGCCCTTAACCGGCGGATCCTCTTCGTGACCTATGCCATCTTGGCTTACCTGTACCGCTGGTTCATCACGTTCAGCATTCTGTACACTCTCTCGACCTTCTTGAAACCGTACAAGCTTGGCACATTGAGCAAAGCGTTAGCCCTGTTTGCTCTTGGCTCGCTGGTGGGTTGGCCGCTGTATCGCATGATCAAAGGTTACCAACAGCGCGGGAGACTACCGGACATGAAGCCTCATCGTGTGGCCATCACCGTCAGCATCTTCTTGGTGCTGCTGTTGCTTTTCCTCTTCGTGCCGCTACCGATCAGCCGAGTTCGCGACAAAGGATTGATCGAGTTGGACCCGGAACATTCGCAGAAGGTATTCGTCCCATTTGCCCGGGGAGCCACACTGCAACGAGTCGCGGTCGAAGAAGGCGACTATGTGGAGAAGGACCAACAGATCGCGGTGTTTTACAGCGAAGAGTTGGAGGAGTCGCGGGCCAAGTATGTCGCGGAACGTCGGAAGCAACGAGACCTTTATGAATCTGCCTTATCTGCCTACACACGGGCGCGAACGGCAGACGAGCGCAAACAATTGCAGCAACTCATGGACGACGCTCGAGCCAAGGAGGACGCGGCGGCACTCGCCGTTGCCCAACGCGAACGGATCATCGAATCGTTGAAGGTGCGTGCCCCACGTGCTGGCATTGTGATGCATCTGCCACGCAAGGAGGAGATCGGCCGCTTCTGGGAGGACGTTCAAGACCGACCCGTTTGCACTGTCGGCGACATCACCAAGTTGCGAGTCATCGTACCGGTGGCCCCCTACGACTACAAACTGTTGGAGGAGGACACCGAGTGGTTGAGCAGGGCCGGCAAAAGTACGGAACTGGAGGTCTCGATTCGAGCACCAGGCGGCGGGACGAAGACGTACCGTGGCAAACTCCGCCGGCTCCCCTCCGCTGACGCCAAGACCGTGCCGGTGCAATTGACATTCCGCGGCGGCGGCTCCCTGGCTACGAAACCCGGCAGCAAGGATCCCGCTAATCCCGAACCGCAAAGCCAGGTCTATCTCGTCGAGGTGGACTTGGACAATCCCCACGGCGAATTAACGCCGGGGCTATTACCCGATGTCAAAATCCACTGTCGTTGGCGGTCGGCCGCGTGGTGGGTATGGCGGAAGATCCACATCTCTTTCGACATCAGTTGGTAGCGCAGGCCCCACTGTTCCTCGACGTACCTTGATGTCCCTCAGCGTTTCTCAATGCCCCCAACTGTCCTGGAGCTTGCGAGCCATCTCGAGCAAGCGGGCTTCAAATTCGGGCGGAAGCGGTGCGTCCAGAGGCAGTTGTCGCGTCATCGAGATGGTCAAGCGGTATGTTTGCACGTACGTCGTGCACGGGGGACAATCGCGCAGATGGATCTCAAATTCGGAACGGGTCTCACTTGGCAAGTCCCCCGAAAGATAATCCAAAAGAAGATCCAGCGCATGTTGGCACGGATGCGGGTTCATGCTCCGATCTCCTCGAAATAAGGTGCCAAGCGATTTCGCATCATCATCCTGGCCCGATGCAAGCGGCTCTTGACTGCCGGGATGCTCAAATTCAACAGATCGGCGATTTCCGCGTTGCTCATCTGCTGAACATCGGCGAGGACAAAGACGTCTCGGTACATCTCCGGCAACTCGGAGATGGCCTTCTCCACGACGGCTTGCTGTTCGGCATTCAGCATGGCCTCGTCCGGTCGAGCAGTCCAGGGTTTCAAGGAACGAGGCAACAGTCCATCGTCGCTACTTTTTTCGACGGTTTCGGGGGCCTCTTGCTCGTGGCGAGCGGCTTTGCGTCGCCGGTGGGCCAAGGCCGCGTTCACCGTCACCCGATGCAGCCAAGTCGGAAACGAGGAATCGCCCCGGAAGGTGTCCAGCTTCCGCAGCACTTGCAGCATCACATCCTGCGTTACGTCTTGGGCATCGGCCTCATTCCCGAGGATGCGCCGGGCCAAGTGGTAGATTCGTGGGGCATACTGCCGAAAGACCTGTTCCACGGTCGGCCGGGATTCACTGTCGTGCAGAGCCTGATCGCCTTCGCTCACATCGTGCATCCTGAAAGCCCCTTCTCGTTCCATCGTATCAACTTACCCCGATGTTGACCTCCCGACCGCGGGCTGGTTTGCACTTGCGTTCGCTTCGGCGCTTGCTACGCTCACTTTGCCTGCCTAGCTGACGAAGCCGCCGCGAGGACCCGACCCGATGCTCTGGGGTATCACCTACACGCAAAATCTGGACCCCCTGAATCAACGTGTGCTCTCGACCCTGTTTGCGGCGGTGCCGATCATCGTGCTTTTCTACCTTCTGGTGGTGCGACGATGGATCGCATCCCTGGCGGGAGCTGGCGGAGCGTTATCCGCCATCGTGATCGCCTGGTTGGTCTTCGACATGCCCCTGAACATGGCGAATTGGGCGTTTGTTCATGGGGTGGGATTCGGCTTGTTGCCCGTGGGCTGGACCGTGATGTGTGCGATGCTGGTGTACAACGTCACGGTCGAGACGGGGCAATTCGCGATCATCCGCCGATCGGTTGCCGTCCTCTCCGACGATGCCCGGGTTCAAGCGGTCCTGATCGGCTTCTCGTTCGGGGCATTTTTGGAGGGGGCGGCGGGCGGCGGATCGCCGGTCGCCATCTGCGGGGCGATGCTGGTGGGTTTGGGCTTCGACCCGTTCATGGCCGCCGTTCTTTGCCTGATCGCGAACACCTCACCAGTGGCTTACGGCGGACTGGGCACACCGATCCTCACGTTGCAAGGCGTGACGGGCATTCCAGGCGAACGGCTGAGCACGATGGCTGGCCACCAACTCCCGATCCTCTCCTGCCTCGTGCCCTTCTACATGGTCAAGTGCATGTGCAGTTGGCGGCAGACCTGGGCGGTTTGGCCAGCGTTGGCGATGAGCGGCGGTTCGTTCGCGGTCTTCCAATTCGTCTTCGCCACCATGCACGAGTATGTGCCGCAACTCAAAATCTGGCCCATGACCGACATCGGCGGCGGCATTTTCTCGCTGGTCGTGACGGCAATGTTCCTGAAGTTTTGGAAGCCAAAAGATCGTTGGCAATTCGCCGAGCAATCACCGAATCACCCCCCTGCCCGCTCCTCCACGCCCACGCCGCATCACAGCGAGGCGGCTCACGCCCAAGCAAGTGTGTCGGCCTGGCTTGGTCGCGCCGACGACACCGAGCCGCTGACAACACGGCGTGTGGCCCGTGCCTGGATGCCTTTCGCCCTGATGTCGCTACTGCTGATGGTGACGGGATTCGTGCGGCAGCGTGAGGCGGAACTCAAGCGCGGGTTGGAGCTTTTCGGGCCGCTGAAGTCGTATTACAGCGTGCCAATCCCGAGCTTGCACAACGAGGTGGAGCGCGCGAAGCGACTGCAAAAGAACCCGGACAGCCCGGAACCGGAGGCTGAGGCCGCGGTCTTCGATTTCAAGTGGCTGACCGCTCCAGGAACGCCCTGCTTCGCCGCGGCGATCCTGTCCATGCTTTTTCTGCGAGTCTCGCCGAGGCAAGCCATCGCGATTTTCCGCAAAACCATCGTACAGATGAAAATCCCGATTCCGACCATTGCCTGCATGCTGGGACTGAGTTACGTGACGAGGTACGCAGGGATGGATGCGACGCTCGGCGTCGCGTTCGCCGAAACCGGTTTACTTTACCCGTTTTTTGCTGCGATGCTCGGCTGGCTTGGGGTCTTCCTCACTGGGACGGACGCGGGCAGTAATGCCCTCTTCGGCAGCCTGCAAAAAATTACGGCGACGGAGATTTTCAATCAAGGGGCCTTCAGCGGCAGCGGGTTGGCATTGGATCAAGCCCAAACGCTGATCTGCACGGCGAACAGCACTGGCGGCGTGATGGGAAAGATGATCGACGCTCAAAGCATTTGCGTGGCGACGGCGGCGACGAATCAGCTAGGCCGCGAGGCAGACATCTTCAAAGCGGTGCTCTGGCACAGCGTCTTTTTGGCCTCGTTGGTGGGGGCGATGACGCTGCTACAGGCTTACGTGTACCCGTTCACTCGGATGGTGCCCTAGCAAGCGTCTCGGGTCGGCTTGGGCCGAGCGTTCAAAACGGGGTCATGAGCCTCGCGTCCTTGCCGACTCATGACCCATCACCTCGCTTCCCTGCGAGGCGGCAAGTGCGGCCTGAGCGATCACTGAGGTTGGCGTGACACGGACACGGCAACCCGACCTCGCTCTTCCTGAGCCTCCTGTCGTTGGGCCTGATCCATGGCCCTTGGCGGATCGATCCGACCGCGACTCGCAAATCCCTCCTTGGCCGAAGTCCGCCCGCTCCTACGAACGAACCATCCCCACCCCAGCACGCCATCCGTGCGCCCGGGAACATGCCACTGGTTTCGGCCCAAATTTTCTCGAGCGGAGAGGTGCCGCCCGAAGCGAAACGACGAGATTTACGGACTTCCCCGCGACCTTTGATCCGGACGTCGGCCCGGCACGAGTCTCCGCGAACGAGTCACCACCAGAACGCGGGGTTGAAACATGTCTGGGTCCATCCTGGTCGCCGCGTGTACCGCGGCTTCTTCGGATATGCGGAGTACCTTACCGTCCGAATTTCCGTTGTCAACTAATTTTCTCAAATTCTTTAACACACAAAGCAATTTCCCCATCCATATGCCGTCAAACGAGTTGCAAAACAATCGCAGCTGGAACACTTGCTTGTTCTGGCGAACATGCAAACGTTTCAGCTGAAATGCATTCAACGTAAAACACGCGCGAATTATGGGTTTACAGCTGAAACTTAAATTGAATTTTGACGGGATGCGAAAGCCAAAAAATTCCGTCGCGATGTGGGCAAGATGCTTTGGTGAACCCGCACGATCACATGGGTGCCTCACCTCGGGATTTCGGATCCCACTACAATCTCGAACGCTCAAGCGTGAGGATGGGCTTGCGAGCACCAGAGGAATAAAAAGCTTGGCTCCCTTCGGGTTCTCATCGGTTCGCCAAATGAATACATCCTGCCGACGGTCACACCGCGACGGCACCCAAACTATATCGCTCCGGTCAAGGGGGTCAAGTCACGAAAAGGCGCGTGATGCATGCCACCGTGTGGCATTGCCGTGAGAGGCGAGTCGGCCTAGCTTGATGCTGTGTCATCCACGCGGAGCGTTTGCCGATGTCCAACATGGCCCGGATTTCGGTCGTTGTCGGGGTGGTTCTCGCTGGCTACGGGCTGCTCTCCTATTTCACGGCCGAATCCAAATCCCCCACAGCCCTGATTCCTGCGGGTTTCGGGGCGGCCTTCGTCGTGTTG
>JAOAAM010000210.1 GCA_026418875.1 Gemmataceae bacterium
GTGGGCTCGGAGATGTGTATAAGAGACAGGGTTTGGGCACAGGAAGAGCCGCAAAACATGGGGGCGTGGTCGTACATGGAGCCACGGCTTCGCAGTTTAGGCATCCATGTCGAGTATGTTGGGCGGGATGCCAGCGCCAGCCCCGCGACTGGATCGTACAAGATTCATGTGCGGGAACAGCGGGAGATTGTCGAGGCGGCGATTTCCGGGTCTGTGCCCCACATCGTCGTTGCCGCACCAGCCGCCGGTTCCGCCCAGAAACATGCCGGACCTAGCAGCATTGCCGCGGGTTCGTGACCCGGCTGGGGGCCACGATGGTCTGTCGCGATCCCGGCAGAGTCTCGAAGCAGCGATGAATCACGGGAGCCAGCAGCATGCCTGTCGAAGTGAAGGTCCCTTCATTTGGCGAGTCGATCAAAGAGGGCGTCATCGTTCGATGGTTCAAGAAGTCGGGCGACTATGTCCGAGCCGACGAGGATCTCTTGGAAATCGAGACCGATAAAGCGACGAATGCGGTTCCTTCGCCCGCGGCAGGAGAATTGCACATTACGGTACCGGAGGGGCGGAAAGTCTTGATCGGCGCGGTGGTCGGTCAGATCGACGACAGCGTAGCCGCACCGAAAGGCGGCTCTTCACCGAAAGGCGGCCCCGCACCGATGCCGGTGCCTGCGGCGACGATGCCGCCGTCGACACCGGCTCCAACCTCGCCATCGGCTCCGGTATCGACACCGATCCCGCTGTCAACCCCGTTGTCCCCAAGAATGCCGAGCAGTTCCACCGTGCCAGCACACGTGACCCCTGCCGGCAACTCCTACCCGGCGACGGCCGAAACCTCGGCGCCCCCGTTGTCACCTGCCGCGCGAGTTCTCGTTGCCGAGCACCGGCTCGATCCGCGACAAATCGTGCCGTCGGGCCGCGGCGGTGTCGTCGTCAAGGAAGATGTCTTGTCCCACATGCAGTCCGTGACGACGCCGACCTCGCAGGAAACACTGCCGCGGGTCGTCCGCCAAAAGATGTCGCCAATCCGACAACGGATTGCCGAGCGGCTGATGGCCTCGCAGCAGAACACCGCCACGCTGACGACGTTCAATGAGGCGGACATGTCGGCCATTCTGGATTTGCGCCAACGATTCAAGGAAAGATTTCAGAAAAAGCACGGGGTGAGTCTCGGCTTCATGCCGTTCTTCGTTCGGGCATGTGTCGAGGCTTTGAAGGCCTTTCCGGTTGTCAATGCTCGCATTGAAGGGGACGAGATCGTCTATCAGAACTTTTACAACATCAGCGTGGCTGTCGCGACCGACAAGGGACTTTTCGTGCCGGTGCTGAAAAACTGCGATCAACTCTCATTCGCTCAAATCGAGCAGGGCATCGCCGACCTCGCCGCGCGGGCCAGGGAGGGGAAGATCAAACCCGAGGACTTAGCCGACGGAACATTCACGATCACCAACGGCGGCGTCTTCGGCTCCATGATGTCGACGCCCATCCTCAATCCGCCGCAAAGCGCCATTTTGGGAATGCACGCGATCAACAAACGCCCGGTTGTCGTGAATGATCAAATCGTCATCCGACCGATGATGTACTTGGCTCTTTCGTACGATCACCGCTTGATCGACGGTCGAGAGGCGGTCCAGTTTCTAGTGCGTGTCAAAGAGTTTCTGGAAAATCCGGGTATGGCGTTGTTGGAATTGTGATGTCCGACCGCCAGCAGACTCTTAGGAAACGAGCATGGCC
>JAOAAM010000412.1 GCA_026418875.1 Gemmataceae bacterium
GCCGTGCTCCGTGCCCTGCTCGACGCCGGGATGCTTCACGGCGATTGCCTCACGGTCACCGGGCAGACTCTCGCCGAGAACTTGCAATCCATCCCCAGTGTGTTCTCCCGGCCGCAGGAGGTTGTACGACCCTGGGACAAACCGATGTTTCCCTCCGGGCACATCGTCATCATGCGCGGCAACCTGGCCCCCGACGGCGCTGTCGCCAAAATCGCCGGCTTGAAAGTGCGAAAAATCACCGGCCCAGCCAAGGTCTTCGATTCGGAAGAGCAATGTTTCGCTGCCATCCAAGCACGGCAAATCGCTCCCGGGGATGTCGTCGTGGTGCGCGGTGAGGGACCCGTCGGAGGCCCCGGGATGCGCGAGATGCTCGCTGTCACCGCGGCACTGGTCGGCCAAGGACTCGGCGATAAGGTCGGGCTGATCACCGACGGCCGATTCAGCGGCGGCCCCCACGGCCTGGTCGTCGGTCACATCGCCCCGGAGGCGTGGACCGGCGGACCAATCGCCCTGCTGCAAGACGGCGATCGCATCACCATCGACGCCGACGCCAAACGACTCGATGCCGACTTGAGCGAGGCCGAGTGGCAACGCCGCCGAGCCGCTTGGCAGCGACCCGCTCTGAAAGTGACACACGGCGTTCTGGCCAAGTACGCTCGACTCGTCCACTCGGCCAGCGAGGGCGCCGTCACCGGCTGAGCCTCGACCATCATCGAGGCTGCGTGCATCGACGCCCACGCACGGTCCTCACCACCTCACCGGCCGGGCTTGTCTGCCGGGGGCATTCGCACCTCGCCTACCAGCGGCCTCTGCGCCGTTGGGCCAAAACCCACATTCCACGCCGAGTTAATGGTGACGCGATTCCCCTCAAACTTGAATTGCATCGTCGATGCAAAGGGGGTCTCGGTCGCGACCAGTTTCAGCGTGAACTCATCATCCGACTTCCACGCGCCGGCGGCAGCAATCTTCGGCTTCTCCGGCACTCCCGCTAATTTCTCGACGCCATTGGTGAACGATTGCTCCTGATGAATCCACCGACCGACGCCAACCTGAGTGGTAAATTCGCCATCCTTGGTCACGACGATCAACTTCGGCGGATTGCTTGTCGCGTCGAATGTTAACTTCTGTACACCCTGATCATTCTCAGAAAAATGATATGTTTTTTCCGCAATTTCCTTGGCACGGGCTGACTGCTCTTTCCCCTCGGGTAATCGAACGACCAGACTCCTCGACCGCTCCCGCAACCGGCGAAGCGCTTGATCATTTTCCGGGAGCGCTGCCGATTTCATCGCCGGCAGCAACTTTGCCCAAACCAGGTTCAATGGTGCCTGCATGTTGGCCAGCCCGCCCGTCATCACGACGACGGCTTCATGCTCGGGGAGAATAATGCAATACTGTCCGAACGCACCGTCGCCGCGATACGCATTGTGCCGGCAACGCCAAAACTGATAACCATAGCCTTGGTCCCAGTCGCTCTCAGGGTTACTGCCATTGGACGTTTGCAGGGATGTCGCCGACTTGACCCACTCTTCGGAAAGTATCTGCCGCGAGCCGAAACGACCTTTGTTCAAATACAGTTGACCGAATCGGGCAATCTCCTCCGTCCGAGCCAGCAACCCGAAGCCGCCATTCGTCACTCCTCGCGGACTAGCCAACCATTTGGGATCATCGAAACCCAAGGGATCAAATAACCTCGAACGAAGATAATCCAACATGGTCTGTCCGGTTACCTTTTGCACTATCGCCGACAGCATGTACGATGCGGCCGAATTGTACAGGAAGTGAGTCCCCGGCTTAAAAGGAACCGGATGCGACAAAAATCGTTTCTCCCACGACTCCTGGTTGTTCTCCATCGTGCCTCGCCACAAGGCCGGCTCGCTCTGTTGACCCGTGTTCATCCGCAGCAAATCGACGACCCGCATGGAGCGAAGATTGGCCGATGGTTCGGCTGGCGCGTCTTCGGGAAAAAACTTCAACACCGGGTCGTAAATACTGAACCGTCCCTCGGCAACGGCCAAACCAACCGCCGTGGAAGTGAAACTCTTGCTCAGCGAGAATAACACATGGGGCGCCGCGGCATCATACGGGGCCCACCATGCCTCGGCGACGACATGGCCATGCCGAACCAACATGAAGCTGTGTAACTGATCGATGCTGCGATCCGCCGTCTCGAGGAACTCGACGATGGCCTCCGAGGAAATGCCCTGCTGCTCAGGACTGCTCCTTGGTAGAGAGGTATCAGCACCTAAACTCAGCGATGCCAGCATAGCAATCAAGATCATGCCATTTCGTTGGGATAACATATGATCTTCCCCCTGTTTGGGTCGGAATGACACATAGGCCGTAAAACAGAAAGGCGGACGAGTGCTTTTCGCACTGTGTCGATCATATGGCGATGGATCGCCTCGACTAGCCGCCGGTCTTACGGTTCCTGAGTCGACCAAGGTTTGTTTCTGTCGCAGAAGCGTCGATCCGCTGTGCTCACGAGCAACGCTTGAGTGATGTGGCTGACTCGCCTCTCGTAGAAGGTAGCGCTTCTGCGCATAACCCGTGTCGGTTGCCGCTACAGGGGGCAGTCCAGTGCGTCGTCGCCGACACGACTCAAATGACAAAATTTTCAGAATTTTCTTGACAACTGGATTTCGGGGGAGTGGCATCGAAGGCGAAATTCGTCCTGTTCATTTCCGTTTATCAGGTTGCTTCGTGTGACCGGCGGTTGAGCCGAGTTCGCGGGGTCTGGGCGATGCGGTGGTTTGGGGTGCCAGCCTTGGCATGCGTCATGTGGGCGGGTTGCGGCCCGTCGCCGCAGGACGCTGCATCGCCAAGCTCGGCATCGCGCCGGAATGGTGACGGAAATGCGGCACGCAGTACCAGGTTCGGCTGCGGCTGGTCAACTGAAACGGCCGGGTGTCAGTTTCATCCGGCGTGGCTTCCTGTACAACACGATGGCTGCGTCGGCTCCTCGAACTGGTGCAGCTAATCGGCAAATCTCAGCGTCTTGACGGGTTGCCCCGCCAGATCGTTGGGCTGGATTTGGCCAACATGGTAGCTTTTACCCTGATCTTAAAATGGAGGGTCATCCAAAGGGCGAAGTTCTTCACTAGTCCCCTGGCTGTGGTTCTGTGTTCTGGTTTCATGGCGACTTGGACAGCGTGGAACAGCGGCGGGACAATTCCAGCGCGTCGAGTCAGCCGATGCGAGGCTCGCGAAGTTCGGGGTGGGCAGTTGCAGTGTTATTATTATCAGATTATGGATGTTTGCAGTTCGACGTGTGGCTTCGGCTCGCGTACCGTTGCGGTGTCTGAACCGAATGATCTTGGTACGAGGCACCGGCGTCCTCCGACCTGCGAATCTGCTTGCGCCTTATCTTGCCGCTGCACCTCCCTGCTTGTCTACTACCATGCACAATGTGACTGCCCCCCACCCCCGCCCCCACCACCGCCGGGCACGACAGGGAATTGAGTAGTGAGGGTTTATCAGAGGACCGAGGATGTGTTGCTGAGTGTAGTACTAATTCATGCGACCGAGTTGATGGTGTGCCAGCCTCTGGAACCAGAGGAAGGCCCGGCCGCAACGCGTTATTTGCGTCAACTCGGAGTGCAAGTGGCAGACTGGCAGCGGCCCGACGCCTGTGGGGCTAACTGCCTGTTCGTGTTCCTGCAGTTGCACGACGTGGACGCCGACCACGCTGAATTACTCCGCCGGCTACCGATGCAGCCAGGTGGTGCATCCCTCGCTGATCTATGCGACATTTGCGACAGTTACAAGTTTCCGACGGAAGTCGTCGTTGCGACGCCCGCCGAAATTCAGCACCTACCGATGCCTGCGGTTGCCCACGTCGGATCGCGACGCGGGGATGATCACTTCGTGGTGCTGATCTCGGCCACGGGAGACCATGTACGTCTGCTCGACGGATCGAGTGGTAGCATTCGCTTGATTCCAATGCAGGACTTTGAAACCTTGTGGAGCGGCTATTTACTCGTGCCGATTAGGTCCAAGTGGGCATCCGTCCAGTACCTCCGGCTGGTCATATTTGCTCTCGTTGTGTTCCTTTCACTACGCGAGATACGTCAACTCTTAAGGTGCCGCCAATGACTACACTGATTTCGAATAGCCCCTTTAGAATGCACGTAATTTGCCTCTCGACCACACTTTCTTTGGTCCTGACACTTCACGGCCACGAACCACCGGCAGCCACCCGGACTGCGTCGGACGTGGTGGAGGCAGTGGGCGAGGTATTCGATCGACTACGTGCACTGCCGGCAATTCGTGTCGAGTATCGGATGGACCATCACGCTTTGGAGCCTGCAAGCTCGGAGAATTGGGCTTGGAAATGGGGCGAGTACGTTAATGTGATCCGGCCAAGTGATCCTACCAAAGCTTACGTTGAATTTCACTATCCCTCTAAGTCTCCCTTCAATCCGCGAAAAGAGGTGATTGCTTCGCGCATTTATAGCCTGGATGGCGAGATTATGGTCGAGGTTGAATCCTCAAACGAAAAGCAAGGTGAGTTTCCGGCTGCCGCGGCAATTATGAGTCCGAAGAAGCAGTTGACGACGTACCTATCGTTATTCTCGTACTATTTCCAATTTCTCGGGCATCCTGTAACGAACGATCCCGAAACGGGTTGGCCCACTCGCATACGTTATTTGCCCAATAGCTATTGGCTGCCGGACGCCGTCCGCAAGAATCGTAAGGAATATGTTGTCTTGCCTCAGCAGATGGTCATCAACGGAACCTGGTGTCATGTTATTGAACGTCCCGAAATTGATCGATTGTGGGTACAAATGGATCCTGACAAGGTGATGATCCATCGTCGTGAGGGGTATTGGCCCAATTCAAGCCTGATGCGGCATCGGATCGAATATCGGGACTTTAAGCTTGTCTCCAGAGGGTTGTGGTTGCCATGGACGATTGAGTTCACCCTTTTCGCACCACCCTGGGA
>JAOAAM010000422.1 GCA_026418875.1 Gemmataceae bacterium
CGGCAGCGTCAGATGTGTATAAGAGACAGCAACAGTCGTTGCCTGGCCTTGAAGACTCGCCAACGTGCGGTTTCTTCCGTGATTCCCAAAACGGCGGCGATCGTGCGGAAGGACATGCCTTCGTCGATGCGCATTTGCAAGACCGCGCGAAACTCGACGGGTAGGCGAGCCATCTCGCGGGTCACTTTGGCCACGAACTCCCGCTGAGCTGCCGACTCCGCTGGTCCGAAGGTCGTAGCCGCGATCTCCGGCGTCACGGGCTGTTTCTGGCCCGATCGGGATCGGTGCAAGTTGACGAAATTATTGTGACCGATCCGGAACAACCACGCCCGAAAATTCGTCCCCACCTGAAACCGACCTATGGCCGAAAACGCTTTCAGGAATGTCTCCTGCGTCAAATCCTCGGCCGCATGCGGGTCGTGCGTCAGGTGGTACAACCAGCGGTACAGTCGATCCCAGTACCGATCGATCAGAACCGCGAAGGCTGATCGATCGCCCGACTGGGCACTGCGGATCAACTGAGACTCCTCGGCCAGGAGTTGGTCGCCGTCGTTCGCCACGTCGTCCGAAAACCTCGTCGCACCGGGCGAGCGTCGCGGCGGCCGATGCCATCGGCCAAGCGGCTATCCCTCACGCAGTCCGGTTCACCACAAGTATAACGGAATTCCGGTCAACCTGTTGGCAGGGTCCGAGGGGAAATTCGAGGATGGCTTGCCCCAACCGGCTTCGTCCTCGACTCTCAGATGCGACGGCCCGAGCCCCACGCCGCCCCGCCTCGTCGTCTTGTATCCCAGCCGACGAGCAGGGCGATCACCAAAACACAGGCCAGCGAAACATGGATGGGAACGAAATCGACAGGCAACGAGCCGACGAGTTGCGGCGACTCACACGAAAGCACGTGTGCCTTGGTTTGGGGAGCGGCACTCGGCTCGACCCATTTCTCCCAGCCGATCATGGCGTCGGTGCTATCCCACACGGGTATCCCCCTACCGTCGGCAAAATCCCTAAAACTCTCCACATCAACCTTAGCTCACTCCGCCGAGGGTTGCCGGGCGACCCGTCTTTTTCTCCGTGGAGGCTGCGATGCCGGGACGACTGTTTTGCCTCGGGTGGATGCTGGTGTGCCTGCCCGTTCATGCATTCGATTTCCGCGATCACGAGCGGATCGTCCTGATTGGTAGCACCTTCATCGAGCGCGAACAGCGCTACGGTTATTGGGAAGCGGCCCTGATCGCGGCCCTCCCGGAAAAGTCGCTGACTGTCCGGAATCTCGGTTGGAGCGGCGATACCGTTTGGGGAGAGGCTCGGGCAGGTTTCGATTCCCCAGCCGAGGGGTACAAACGGCTCGTGGATCATGTCCGCGAGGAAAAACCCACGCTCATCATCGTCGGTTATGGCACGAATGAGGCCTTCGATGGATCGTCGGGGTTGCCCCGCTTCCGCGAACAACTGAATCGACTGTTGGATGATCTGTCTGCGACGAATGCTCGCTTTATTTTGCTCTCGCCCATACATTTGGTGCCGTTCCCTGGCGTCCCCGCGCCCGATGACATCAATGCTTCGATGGACCGTTACACGGACGTGATTCGAGAAACGGCCGAGAGGCGGAACGCGTTGTTCCTCGATTTACGCGATTGGGCCAAGTCGCCGTCCGAGCCGTTGACGGAGAACGTCATGCATTTGTCGGAACGGGGCTACCAACAGACCGCCGGTCGGTTCCTCCAAGCATTGGGACTTCCAGCGATGTCCCCCCTGGAGGAGGATCGCATGAAGACGTTGCGGCGGTTGGTTGTTCAGAAGAACGAGTTGTATTTCCACCGATGGCGGCCGCAAAATGTCACCTACCTCTTCGGTTTCCGTAAGCACGAGCAGGGGCAGAACGCCCGGGAAATCGCAGAGTTTGACCCACTCATTGCCGCTAAAGAACGCGAAATCGAACGGTGTAAACAGTTGAAGGACTGAGGCAGTGCGAGTACCCGAG
>JAOAAM010000467.1 GCA_026418875.1 Gemmataceae bacterium
GAGGACGGAAGCGAGAGCGAGGAAGATCGGCCAGTGAGCGAGAATTGCCCCACGCCGGGTCGGGATGCGGTTCGCCTTGGGCATGGCTGGGAACCTCCCTGGCGGCGGGTCGCAGGAGAAGTCAGCCGCTGGCCGAATCTCTAGATCGAACCGCCGACCCACAGCTCCGGTTCGATAGGTTCGATAGGTTCGATAGGTTCGATAGGTTCGATAGGTTCGATAGGTTCGATAGGTTCGATACGCCGGATTCTAAACAGGTAAAACGCCGATGTCAAGGAAAAAACTAATTTTTTTTCCGGGTGGGTGCGTTCGTTGAAGCTCGCGATCGAGCCGGAGAATCGTTCCAATATCCACGACTATGGGATGCGCTCAGCCGCGGGTCAAGAAGTTGGCACTTTTCGCGGAAGAACACACTTCCCGCGGCCAATTACACCTGCCTTGGCGTTCGGGCCAGTTGACTTTCAACAGCAGCATCCAAGACTGGTTGTTGGTCCTGTGGTCTGGGTAGGCATGCCAGCGCGGCTTGTGACCGAGTGCCGACCCACGGCGTCATGGGTGGAACGATGGAAATGAAGGAAATGATGGAAAAAGTAGGCACTGGCATGGAAGGTGGGAAGAAGAAGCCGGAGCCGTGGTGGTGGAACCCGCCGCGGGTGAGCTGGACGATCCGGATCGGGACATGGGACCAAGCCAGGCCGCGACACCAACCGCTGGGCTTCCGCACTGCCGCCCGACGGGTTGTCAGGGGGGACCCGGACGAGATGCTCGAGGCCGGCTTGCCTGTAAGACGAGGGTTTTTAGAATACACACTTTCCGAACCGTAGGGTCGAGGTGGGAATCGTGGCCGTACGCATTCGTATGAAGATGATGGGCCGGAAGCACCGGCATTTCTTCCGTATCGTGGCGATCGACAGCCGGCAACCGCGGGACGGTCGGGTTTTGGAGGAGTTGGGCACTTACGACCCGTCCGTGCGGGAGACCGATGAGCGAGTCAAATTGCGGCCGGACCGCATCAAGTATTGGCTGGGGGTCGGTGCTAAGCCTTCGGAGAAGGTGGAAGTTTTCCTGAAGAAGTACATGAAGAAGTTTGAGGAGCAAGCGGCGAGCGAAGCTCCCGCCGCCCAGGCGTGAACACGGCGTTCCGCTTCGACATCCTGACTTTGTTCCCCGAGATCTTCGACGGGTATCTCGGTCAAAGTCTCGTGCGGCTAGCCCAAGAGCGAGGGCTGGTGGAGATTCATCGTTGGAACATCCGGGATTGGTCGGCGGATCGGAAGCATCACAAGGTGGACGACCGGCCGTTCGGCGGTGGGCCGGGAATGATCCTGATGCCGCAACCGGTCTTCGATTGTGTCGAGGCCGTGCGGGGTCAAGCGGAGGATCCGGGCGAGTTGATCATGCTCACCCCGGCCGGCGAGCGATTGACGCAACGGATTGTCCGGGAGTTGGCGGGCCATCGCCGGTTGCTGTTGCTTTGCGGCCGGTACGAGGGGTTCGACGAGCGAATTCGCTTGGGTTTGCAGCCGCGGGAACTGTCGATCGGGGATTATGTTTGCAACGGCGGCGAAGTCCCGGCGATGGTGGTCATCGACACGGTGATTCGCTTGGTGCCGGGCGTGTTGGGCGACGAGTCGAGCACGGCTGAGGAGACCCACGCGGAACCGGGACTGGTGGAATACCCGCAATACACTCGGCCGCGGGTGTTTCGAGGCATGGCCGTGCCGGACATTCTGCTCAGCGGCGATCACGGGGCCATCAAGAGGTGGCGCGAGGAGCAGTCCAGGTTACGAAGTCGAAAGGAAGAACAATCGTGAGAAACCCATTGTTGACCGCCATCGAGGCGGAGAACGTCAAGCCTGAGCGGCCCCAATTCGAGATTGGTGACACGGTGGACGTGCATCAGCGAATTCTCGAAGGGGAAAAAGAGCGTATCCAGATTTTCAACGGGGTGGTCATCGCCCGGCATGGCGATGGCGCCCGGGAGACGTTCACGGTCCGCCGCATCGTCCAAGGCGAGGGTGTCGAGCGAGTCTTCCCCCTGAACTCGCCGAAGATCGCCAAGATCGAGGTCAAGCGGACGGGCCGCGTCCGTCGGGCGAAGCTGTATTACCTGCGGGATCGCGTGGGGAAGGCAACCCGATTGCGCGAGCGGGCGGCGAAGCCGAGCGACGCGGGCAACTCGGGCAACAACAGCGGCTCGTAGACCGAGCCGTTGAAACCGGTCGCTGCCGCTGGTCCAGTCTCGCGGTGCCATCCTCCCCGTCATCTGGGTGGTAGGATGCTCGGGCTGACTCATTGGCCATGGTGGCGTCGCTGGTTTGGCAGCCGATCGGAGCGTGCCGCGGCCGCGTTCCTCCGCCGGGCGGGTTATCGGATCGTCGTGCATAACTACCGCTCGCCGCAGGGCGAGATCGACTTGATCGCCACGGATGGCCCATGCATTGTCTTCGTCGAAGTTCGATCCACGGCTGGTGTCGACATTCAACGAATTGCCGAGTCGATCGATCGAGAGAAGCAGCGGAGGATTAGCGCGGCGGCGAGGCATTTCATGCATCGCTTTCGACTCGGGGATCGCCCGGCCCGGTTCGACGTTATGTTGGTGCAGTGGCGGCCGGAATTTAAAACGCCGCAAGTTAGGCACATCAAGGCCGCGTTCGAGACCGTCGAATTTTGATGCGAAAAGTCTTGTTCGTTTTTTGAAACTCCGTGGCCGGTCGCGCGATCTGACATTTGACAATCGGACGGACGAGCGGGTATAACTTTCGCCAGGGTAATGATTCACGTCACATCCCTCGAT
The DNA here is from genome assembly GCA_026418875.1 of Gemmataceae bacterium. Classification (GTDB taxonomy): domain Bacteria; phylum Planctomycetota; class Planctomycetia; order Gemmatales; family Gemmataceae; genus CAKZUU01. The sequence continues at coordinate 2,798 of JAOAAM010000467.1, forward strand.
CAGGGAGGACCGTCTTGCGGTTGCGGAACTTCTGGGGCACTGTCCTCTTGCTTCTCGGAGCTGGAGTCGGGGCAGCTCAGGAGGATCCTGTTGTCCGAGGCCGCACTGTGTCCGAGTGGTTCCGCATGATTCGTGATGAAGCCAATCCGCAACGACGCCTCGCTGCGTTGATGATCGTCGATAGCCAGGCGGGGCCGAATGTCCCAATCGTGTTACCCAACTTGCTGCGTGAGTTGGCGCAGAATACGGACCCGGCGATTCGCCGTCGGATCATCTCGTTGTTACCGCGATATCGAGACCGCGGGGATGAAATCGTCAACTCGTTCCGCTTGGCGCTCACGAAAGATGCGGACGCTGGTGTCCGCGAGGCGGCCGCTGTGGCGATCCCCAAGTTGGATCGAACCGCGGCCGTTGCGTTGATCCCGGACTTGGCCAACGCACTGGGTGACGAAGCGACGGGGGTACGGGCCGCGGCGGCCCAAACCATCGGCATCCTTTGCCAGAAGGACGCTCAAGTTGCGTTGGAGACGATTCCGGCATTGATCTCGGCGCTGAAAGACACCGCTACTCAGGTCCGCTTCCAGAGTGCTTACGCCTTGGCCCAAATGGGAGCTTCGGCTGTATCTTCGGCCGAGGCGTTGGCGGATATGTTTGTGTCGGATCGAGAAATTCCGAATCGGAAGGAAGCGGCGAAGGCGTTGGCCGCCATCGGACCTAAGGCCTCCCCTGTTGCGGAGAAAGTGTTGCAGGGGCTGTCGGACCCGCACGCCGAGATTCGACAGTCGGCAGCTTTCGCTCTGGGCCGGATTCAAGGCGACCCGGAGCGAGTTCTTCCTGCTCTGCTGAAGGCTGCACGTGATGCAGATGTCTCCGTTCGCTGTTTCGCCGTGCATGCGATCGGCGCTTACGGCAAGCCCGCCGTCCACACCATACCCGAACTCATCGACATACTTCGTCGGGATGAGGTGGCGGACGTTCGCCTGGCTGTGATCGAAGAGTTGGCCAGCTTTGGGACCGATGCCCGTCCGGCCCTCGAAGCTCTGCGAATCGCCAGCAAGGATGGTCGCGCGGCGATTCGGGAGGCGGCTCTCGCGGCGATTAAGAAGATCGATTCCTCTCCGTGATCTTCACGTCGGTTTCGGGCAGCCTGAGATTCATCCCATCTCGATCGAGGAGGGCTCCCATGTCTTTTCAACAAAATTCTGCCGAGCTATGCCGCCTCTGGGATTTCGTGGCCTTGGCCGCCGGGAAGATCGCCCACGATCTGTCCAATATCCTCACCGGAGTGAATGGTTTCGCTGAGCTAGCGGCGTCGCAAGCCACCGGACAGACATTAGTGCTCGCCTATCTCGATGAGGTACAGCAAGCGGGGGCTAGGGGCGTGGCGTTAGCGAACCGCTTGCACTTGTTGAAGCACTGCGCGAATCGCCAGAGTTTTCAGGCGCCCGTCGATTTTGCAGTGGAGTCTGCGGTGTCGGCAGTCCAGGCCTCGTTGCCACAGTCGCCCAGCTTACAAGTGCAGATTGCCGAACCGCTCCCGACAGTGCGGATCAGCCCGGACGCCTTGAGAATCGTGCTGATCGAAATTATCAAGAATGCTTGCGAGGCGGCGGGCGGTGCCGGCGAAGTGCGGATCAGTGCGGAGAGAAAAGAACTCAGCCCAAGCGACATCAATTCCTTGCTCGGTTCTGCCGCCGCTGGCCGGCACGTCTGCATCACTGTCCAAGATTCCGGTCCGGGTTTTACTTCCGATTTGCTGTCGAAGTTACTGACTGTGCCGTTTTTCACGACGAAGCCGGGTAGTCGAGGAATCGGTTTGCCCATCGTGTTCCGCACGCTCACGGCGTATCAGAGCGCCATGTCGCTCGGGAATCGTGCCACCGGGGGGGGGAGGTGAGCATTTGGCTGCCCGCGGGCGGGTAACTTCGACCGCCTCCGAGGTGCTTAGCTGGCAGGCTCCGCAAATCGAGCTTAAAATGAGGGTAGGTGCCGAGGCGGAATGCGAGCGGAGGGAGGCAGCCGGTGTTCGATCCGTTTCCCCCATGTCCTCGACCGCCGGAATGGCGCGTCGACTGGGAAACGCTCGACGCCACCTATCCATGGGTTCGCAATCTTCGGGGTTGTCCTCAGGATCCGGTGCGGCATGCCGAGGGCGACGTCTGGACCCATGTCCGCATGGTCTGCGAGGCGTTGGCCGACATGCCTGGTTGGCAGGCCCTGCCGGAGCTTGAACGCAAGATCGTCTTCACGGCGGCGTTGCTGCACGACGTGGCCAAGCCGGCCTGCCTTCGGACCGAGGCCGATGGGCGAGTTTCCAGCCGGGGCCACGCTTGGCGTGGAGCCATCATGGCC
>JAOAAM010000544.1 GCA_026418875.1 Gemmataceae bacterium
GGGGTGGACCGTGCGCTCGGCAGCCCGACGGTACAACTCGGCAGCCTCTGCGAATCGGCCTTCGAGCATCGCCTGATCCGCCTGCCGCTCCCAATCGTCGCTCAGCCGGGGTTCCGCGGCGGTCAGCAGCGCGAGGGCGATCAGCAACCAGCATCCCAAGCGGACCAAGTTTTGGAGTTTGAGCCGATGTGTCCAGGACCGCAACCTTTTCAAACCCTCCGCCAGGTCGGCGACGATCTGCTGCCAACGGATCGCCAAGGCTGCCGACACACCGAGCACCACCAGGGCCAAACCGTAGAGCCAGCCCGCTTGCGACTTCGGCTGCGGTGGAACCCGACCGGGCAGAATCGTGCGTTCTTTCGACTCGATGTGCCGGCGGAAAATCCCCCGCACGTCGGGCTTGGAGAGCCTCGTGGGGAAATATACTCCCGCCGTTCTTCGGGCAATTTCCTCCAGCGGGTATTCGTTCAACCGGGTCTGAACCGGTTCGTCTCGACCGGCGACTCGGATGCTCGTGCCGGACTCCGGGTCGCCGACCCCCAGGGTGTAAACGGCGACGCCGGCTTGCTCCACCTCCGCCAACGCATCGAGGAAGCCTGCCAGGCCACCCGGATCATCGCCGTCCGACAGCAGGATCGCATCTTGGAAGCCCCGGGCTTGCGGATCGTGAGCCGACAGCAAGCCACGCAGGGCCGCGGCGAACGACGTCCCCGAGCGGGCGTTGGCTCGAGGGCGGATCCCCCAAGGCGGATCATCCAGCGACAAGCTCTCCAGCCGAAAACGCAGGTAGTCCATGTCTTCCGTGAGCGGGCAGACGAGGGCAGCCTCGGCCGCAAAGGCAACGACCGCGACACGGAATCCCGGACGGGAACGCAGATCATCGACCAGATCGACGGCCGCCTCGCGCGCTCGGTCAAAGCGGGTGGGAGGAGCATCGGTGGCACGCATGCTCTGGCTCATGTCAAGCACCAGCACGATGTCCCGGCCCCGTACCAGTTCCACTTCTTCCTCGAAGCCCCAGCGTGGACCTGCCGACGCCAGCAGCGTCAAGAGCCAAGCGACATCGGCCAGGAACGCTTGCAAGATCGGATGGCGAGGGGGGGAGACGAGCAACGCCGGACGTGCCGATGCCGTGGCAAACGATTCGAGCACTCGACGCTTTTGTCTCCGGGCATGCCAACGCAAGCCGTGGACAATCGGGCCGAGAAGCACCCCAGCGATCAGCCACGGATGATCAAAGTGAATCCCACCGATGGTCACGGCAGCCAGCGCCCCCAAGTGGCCCGCAGCATCGAATATGCGATCCCGCAGCCAGCGGCCAACAGCCCGAAACAATGGTGCACTTCGCGGTCGGCACGGTGTCGCGGAATCGACAGCCTCTGCCGCTCGAATTCATCGATGCGCTGACATCCCTCCACGAGTTGGGAGACATTGTCGGCCCCCGCCGCGATACCGCCGGTGGTTTCGGCAAGGTGTGTCAAAGTTCGCCGACCGTATTGACGCATCTCTTCCTGACCGGGGGCGTCGCTGCCGGTGTCGATGGTGTGGATGGTGACTCCCAAGTCGGCCGCGCGTCGGGCAGCGACCTCGGGCGTCCAAGTCGGTTCATGGGCGGGACCCGGAAAGTTATGTTCGCCGTCACTCAGCAACAGGATCACCTTTCGACGGTCGCCGGCAGCCTCCAGTCGCCCCAGCGCCTCGGCGATGGCATCGCCCAAGTTCGTTTGCCCGGCTTCCAACGACCTCGGCCTCTCACGTCGCAGCGATTCCAGGATCGCTGCATGACTCAACGTGAGCGGGGCCAGCGTCTCGGGATAACTGGCCGCCGTCACCAAGCCGACTTGATCCTGCGGCCGACCGGAAAAACTTTCGCCCCCAGGGGCCTCACCCCCATCGATCAGCAACTCCAAAACGCGTGTGGCAGCCTCGAGGCGGGTGATAGGCCTCCCCTCCCAATCCATGTCCTGCTGGTACATGCTGCCACTCACATCGACGACGACCATCAGCGCAATGCCCTCGGTGGTCAACTGGGTTGGGATACGAAGGCGAGGACCTGCGGCAGCGAGCAACAACGCCCCGAGGCCCAAGGTCATCAGTCCGGCAAGGACTCGGCGGACCCATCGAGGGCGGCCACGGGGCCGATCACCCAGAAGCCGAAGGTCGGAGAAGCGAATCGCCGGCCGGGGCATGCGCCACCACCATGCCGAAAACAGGGCGGTCAGCGGCAACAACGCCAGCAGCCAGGGTGTATCGAACCGCAGCATGACATTCATCATACCGCGGAGATCTCTGATCTCGACAGCAAGTCGTCCCGGCAGATCACTCGACGCGATCTCCACCGGGAGAGACCAAAGCAAGCCGATGGAACCTCACGGAACCGCCACACCCAGTTGCCAGAGGAGGAAGGCATACTCATCCACGAGGTCCTCGATCTGCCGAGAGACGGGCTTGCCCGCCGAGTGACCCGCTTGCGTGTCGTAGTGGAGCAGGATGGGCCGATCCGGACCGGAACCGGTGTTCGCTTGCAACAGGGCGCACATCTTGCGCGCATGCAGGGGATCCACCCGCGTATCGGCATCCCCCGTGACAAACATTACCCCCGGATAGCAGACATCTTTCTTGACTCGATGGTACGGGGAATACGCCAGGAGGTATTTGAACTGTTCCGGGTCCTCGGCCGATCCATATTCCGGAATCCAAAACCGCGCGACGAGGAACTTGTGATAACGGACCATGTCGAGCAGCGGGACGGAGCACAAGACCGCTCGAAACAACTCGGGCCGTTGGGTCATCGCCGCTCCCACCAAAAGCCCGCCATTGCTGCCGCCGGCAATCGCCAGCCTGTCGGGGTTGGTGTACCGTTCACGAATGAGCCACTCCGCGGCAGCGATAAAATCGTCGAACACGTTTTGTTTTTTCTCCAGCATCCCCGCACGATGCCAGGCTTCACCGAACTCCCCCCCACCCCGCAGGCTCGGCAAAGCATAGATGCCCCCTTGCTCGCACCAGAGGGCGACAGTCGCGGAAAATTGCGGCGTCCGGCTGATGTTGAATCCGCCATAGCCGGTCAGCAGCACCGGGTGGCTGCCGTCTGGCTTCAGCCCTTGCCGATGCACCAAAAACATCGGCACTCGGGTGCCATCTTTCGACTCGTACCACACCTGCCGCACCGTGAACTGATCGCTCGACACCGGAATGTCGG
>JAOAAM010000575.1 GCA_026418875.1 Gemmataceae bacterium
ACTTGAAGCCGTCCAACTTGATGCGATTGGAAGATGGCACCATCAAACTCACGGACTTCGGCATCGCCAAGGACATGGACGTGACCGCGCTGACCGCCGCCAATTGCACCGTGGGCACCGCGGCTTACATGTCGCCCGAACAATGCAAAGGCGAAACGGTCACCAGCAAGTCCGACCTGTATTCGCTGGGTGTGGTCCTGTTTGAATTGCTGACCGGTCGCAAACCGTTCACGGCGGAGTCGCCGATCGAGATGTTCACGAAGCATGTGAACGAGCCGCCCCCTCGGCCGAATTGGTCGCTCAAGGGAACGAGCATGGGCGAGATTCCGACCTGGTTGGAGACGATCGTCCTGCAATTGTTAGAGAAGAAGCCCGAGCATCGGCCGCTGAACGCGGCGATGGTGGCTCAAGCTCTCGACGAAGGGATGGAGAAGTTTTACGCCGGTCAGAGCGCCGCCGTCGATGCGGTGAAAGCGCGAGTCGGCGACCGCCGCATCCAAACCAACATCATCGACGAGACGGATCGCGAAGCCGCCCGCACCCTGCGTGGTGCCCTGCAAAAGAAAAAGATTCGGAAGAAGAAACCTCCCTTTTACACTCGCGCCTGGTTCATTCTGCCCGCGGCCGTTCTGTTCCTCTTCGGGTTCGCGGGCGTGATCTACCTGGCGACCAGGCCGCCCTCGGCCGACTCGCTCTTCCGTCGCGCTCAGAAGATGATCGAAGCGGAACAGTTTCTCGAAGCGCTCTATCGCATCGATGGGCGGGATGGACCGGTCCGGGAGTTCCTGCGGCACTACCCCGATGACCCGCGGGCCGAACAGGTCAAAAATTGGCGCGACCTCGCCGAGACTGGCGACTTGCTCGCCAAGCTCAAACGCAACGCCGGCAAACCTCGGGTGAAAAGCGAGTATTTTGACTGGCAGAAGGTTGACCCGAACTACGAATCCATCGCCTTTGAGGCGTTGCGCTACGAGGACTACGGCGACTACTCCTCCGCCGGCGAACGCTGGTGGCAGGCGAAAGAACTCGCCGAAAAGCAGCCCGACATGGCCGTGGCCAAGCGATTGGCAGAACTGCGCTTCGACGACCTTAAGAAGCGGGTTCAGGAACAGGTGCAGAAAAAGCCGGAAGTCATCCGCGACCCGGTCACCTACCGGCTGGCCTTGCTACAGGAGAAACTGGAATTAGCCAAGTCGCTGAAGCAAGAATTCAAAATGAATGACTTGAAAACCCTCGCCGAAACCACGCGCGATCTGTACAAGGACGATCCTTCGGAAGAGGTTCGCCAACTCGCGGACGAAATTTACTCCCAATTCAAGCGAAAAGCGGACGACGACAAGTGAGCACTCCGACCCGGCAGCGAAGCGAGCAAGCCTTCGAAAAAGCCCAGCGACTCATTCCCGGTGGAGTCAATAGCCCCGCGCGGGCCTTCGGTGCGGTGGGCGGTTCGCCGATCTTTATGGCCCGGGGGATGGGGCCGTTCCTCTTTGACATCGATGGCAACCGCTACATCGACTACATCGGCTCTTGGGGGCCGCTGATCCTCGGGCATTGCCATCCCCGCGTGGTCGCCGCCGTCGAAGAAACCGTGCGTCGAGGCTCCACCTTCGGCGCACCGACGGAATGGGAGAGCGAGTTGGCGGAGTTGGTCATTGCCGCCGTTCCCTCCATCGAAATGGTGCGGATGGTCAGCAGCGGCACCGAGGCGGCCATGAGCGCGATCCGCCTGGCCCGCGGTTTCACCGGCCGAAACGTGATCGTCAAATTCGCGGGCTGTTATCACGGCCACGTCGATGCCCTCCTCGTTTCGGCTGGCTCCAGTGCCCTGACGCACGGTGTTCCCAGCAGCCCTGGCGTTCCCCCCGGCCACGTCGCCGACACCCTGGTCCTGCCCTTTAACGACGTCGAGGCCCTGGCCGCCGCATTCGAGAC
>JAOAAM010000642.1 GCA_026418875.1 Gemmataceae bacterium
GTTGTGAACCGCCGCCACATCCGCCTGCAAATCGCTCAGCAGGTTTTCGAGGCGCTCGCCATGCCGGGCGAGCAACTCCCGGATGGCCTCAAACTGATGCTGCTGTTTTTGCTGGATTTGCTCTAACTGGGCGAAAGCCAGGCCCTGAAAAAGTTTCGGGTCTTCCTCGACGGCGCGGCGGAAGAAATAGCGGACCGAGGCCGTCAAGAGCGATTCATCGGGCGAGGGTTGCGTTTCGATCAGCACGGCGAGATTCACGCAGCTGGCTTGCCGCAGACTGTCGCAAACATCGTTGAGGATTTTTTTCTCGGCGGCGAGCAGTTCGTGGGCTTCGCGGAACTGCACCAGGCGGCCGGCATGTTCGGCAAGCCGCGCCGGGTCGAGCTTCCCATCGTCAAGCAGACCGCGCTTGCGAGCCGCCCGTATTTCGTCGAGGCATTGTTTGCAGAAGCGCGTGGGGTCGCCTTGCGGCAGCTTCAACGCGTGAAAGTAAGCTTGGAGCTCTCGACGCAGCGCCTTTTCATCGGCAGGGGCGAGTACGGTTCGGCATCGCTGCCAGAACGAGTCGCCCGCAAGAGCCATCTCCAGCGTCTGCCAGGCGCGGTGGTTGGCGAGACAAAGGGCGTCGGCGAGTCGGGATCCTTGGGAGACGAAGCGGCTGCGCAACAATTCGATCACCGCTTGCAGCGCGCCGACACCATATTCGAGGCCCCCCGCACCGGCGGCCCCGAAGGCGACATCGCGCAGTGCCAGCGTGGACAGCCCGAGCAAGACTCCCATCGGTCGGCCTCCCCGGTGAAATCATTGCGGTTATCCTATCACTTCCCGCCGAGCGGAATTGGCACCTCGGGCCGACAAGCCACTATAATTCGCACAATCCATAGCCGGGGAGACCGGCACGCAACACCGACCAAATGACGGAATTTTCCAGCAGACCATGCATACGAATCCGATCACCTGTGGTCATTGCGGTCAGGTCGTGGAGGCGACGCCACCGGCCGCCGGGCAGACGGTCGTTTGTTCCCACTGCGGCGGATTGATCTCCGGCCCGAGGGCATGGTCGGGAGAGGGGGACTCCTCACCCGAGGAGAATTTGTCGAACGAGCCGCCGCCCCCGTCGGTGATGCTTGCGCCATCGGATTGGCCGACCGCGTCGGTGGATTGGCCGACCGCATCGGCGGACGTGGCCTCGCCCCAAGCTCCTCTCCCGGATTGGGTCGCCTCGCAGATGTCGCAAGCGGCACCCACGCCAACCTCGCCCACGGCAACCCGACTGCGGCCAACGAGCCAAGCCCCTCCGACTCGCAGCAACTGGTCCGGCCTGGTGCTGAGTTTGCTCGTCCCTTATGCGGTCACCATGACGCTGATTGCGGGGTGGTTGTATTTTCAGAAGCGGGAGCAGGCCGAGGCAGACCATCCGTTGGCGAACATCCCCGACATTCTGGGCGAGTACGAACCGGCCCGGCGGATGCAATTGGGTCGGCGGCTCGACCGCTTGCCGCCGGTTGACGCCCCCTTGCCCCCGGGCCTGCTTGTTCGCTTGGGCGAGACCTTGGCCATCGGCGACTTGGAGGTGACCCCCGAGTCCGTCGAGCAGCGGCGGCTGGACATTCGCACGGTGTTTCACAACGGCGAGGTGACGTCCACCCGACCGGATCGCGACGCCTTGGTCTTGCACCTGCGGTTGCGAAACCGCTCCCACGACGTGTGGTTTCATCCGACGGACCCGGCCTTCGACCGCAAGTATCAGCCGCGCCGCGGAGTCCCCAAGCCGTACACTCAGTTGATCGCCAACGGGTATCTGTCTCTTATACACATC
>JAOAAM010000651.1 GCA_026418875.1 Gemmataceae bacterium
GCCATGCACCCAGCGATGAGCCACAGCGATGAGATCCGCTTCACTCCAACCGGCCTCGCGCCATTCCTGCACTGCACGCTGGAATACCCCCGCTAAGGATCGCTTCGGAAGTTCCTCGAAGCCGGCATCACCGGCTCGAAAGCGAGTCGTTCCGCCAGACCACTCCGCTAACGCGACATGCCGCAACTCGCCCCCCTCGCTCAGCACGCTGAGTTTCAGACTGCTCGAACCCGCATTGACGAGGAGCACATCCACGGCGAACACCTCCGTCGCATGATCACCGCACCCATCACCCGAACCTGGGGAAGACGCCCGTCAATAAGGCCACCTCCAGTCCCGCACCTCCGGCATGTCTTCGCCATGCTCCACGACGTATTGGTGATGTTCGGCCCGCTTCTCCTCCATCAATCGACGGACGGATTCGGCACGATCCGCCAGCCCCGGCGTCCACTTGATGACATCCATGACCAGCCGGAACCGGTCCATGTCGTTTTTCACCGTCATGTCGAAAGGGGTCGTCGTGCTTCCCTCTTCCTTGAAACCGCGAACGTGCAGGTTGCGGTGGTTGGTCCGACGATAGGTCAACCGATGGATCAACCACGGGTAGCCGTGGAAGGCGAACACGATCGGCTTGTCGGTGGTGAACAGTGCATCGAACTCGGGGTCGGTCAAACCATGCGGATGTTCGGTGTGCGGTTGTAGTTTCATCAGATCGACGACATTGATGAGGCGAACTTTCAGGTCGGGCAAGTGGCGGCGGAGCAAGTCCACCGTCGCCATGGCCTCGAGAGTCGGCACATCGCCGCAGCAGGCCAGCACCACGTCCGGCTCGCCGGCGTGGCTGGCAAATTCCCAAATGCCGATACCCGCGGCGCAGTGCCGGCACGCCTCGTCCATGCTCAGCCATTGCGCCTGCGGTTGCTTTCCCGCCACGATCACGTTGACGTAATGTTTGCTGCGTAGGCAGTGGTCCGCCACCGACAGCAGAGTGTTGGCATCCGGTGGAAAATACACTCGAATCACCTCGGCTTTTTTGTTGACCACGGTGTCGATAAAGCCGGGGTCTTGGTGGCTGAAGCCGTTGTGGTCCTGCCGCCAGACATGCGAGGTGAGCAGGTAGTTGAGCGAGGCGATCGGCTTCCGCCAAGGGATGTCACGGGTGATATCCAGCCATTTCGCATGCTGGTTGAACATGGAGGCGACGATGTGGATGAACGCCTCGTAACACGAAAAAAAGCCATGACGACCCGTCAGCAAGTAGCCTTCAAGCCAGCCTTGGCACAAGTGTTCGCTTAAGATTTCCATGACCCGGCCGTCGGGCGAAACATCGGTGTCCGTCGGCAGAATCTCGGCCGTCAGGCAGCGGTCGGAGGCCTCGAAGACAGCGGACAGTCGGTTGGACGAAGTCTCATCCGGCCCAAACACCCGGAAGTTCCAATCGTTCGCTTGCAGCACGTCACGCAGGAATTTCCCCAGTTCCCGAGTCGCCTCGCACTCCACGGCCCCGGGGCGGGGAACGTCCACGGCATAACGGCGGAAGTCGGGCATATTCAACTCACGCAGCAGCAAGCCACCGTTGGCATGGGGATTGGCACTCATCCTTCGCTCGCCCCGGGGAGCTAATTCCTCCAACTCGGGCCGCAGCCGGCCTTCCGCCGTGAACAACTCGTCGGGTCGGTAGCTGCGCAACCACTCCTCGAGCAAACGCAGGTGTTCTGGCCGAGTTGCCATTTCGGAAAGCGGCACCTGGTGCGACCGCCACGAACCTTCCACGAGTTTGCCATCCACCTCCTTCGGGCAGGTCCATCCTTTAGGTGTGCGAAGCACGAGGACGGGCCAAATGGGCCGCCCCCGATAACCCTGCGTCCGGGCTTCATGCTGGATCGCCCGAATGCGGAGGATGATCCGGTCGAGCACCTCGGCCATTTGCGGATGCACCTCGGCTGGATTGTCACCCTCGACGTAAAAGGCTTCGTAGCCGCAGCCCCGGAAAAATGCAGTCAGTTCCTCCTTCGGGATGCGGGCCAGGATCGTGGGATTGGCGATCTTGTAGCCGTTCAGGTGCAAGATGGGCAGCACGGCACCGTCGCGAGCCGGGTTGAGGAATTTGTTCGAATGCCAGCTGGCCGCTAACGGTCCGGTCTCCGCCTCGCCATCGCCGATCACCGCGGCGACAATGAGATCGGGGTTGTCGAATGCGCCACCGAAGGCGTGGGCCAGGACATAACCCCACTCGCCCCCCTCATGGATCGAACCGGGAGTCTCCGGGGCAGCGTGGCTGGGGATTCCGCCGGGGAAGGAAAACTGTTTGAACAGCCGGCCCATCCCCTCGACATCCCGAGTGACGTTGGGGTAAATCTCCGTGTACGTCCCCTCGAGGTACGCCTGCGCCACCACCGCCGGTCCGCCGTGCCCTGGCCCGCAGAGGAAAATCATGTCCAGGTCGTACTCGTTGATGACTCGATTCAAGTGGCAATAAATGAAATTCAGCCCGGGAGTGGTGCCCCAATGGCCCAACAGCCGCCGCTTGATGTGCTCCGAACGCAGAGGTTCACGCAACAGCGGATTGCTCCGCAGGTAAATCTGCCCCACGGACAGGTAATTGGAGGCCCGCCAATAGGCATCGAGACGTTGGAGATCGACAGGCATGGGTCATCCTCTGGTGCGTTTCCTTGCTGACGGCACCCCCCGAGTTATTGTCGCTGGTTTGCAAGCATCGCGGCATCGGATTGGCCTGGGAATTGTTCGAATTCCATGCAATCTTCTTGATTGACGGCCGTCGGAATGCGCGTGTTTGGGACTTCCGCAAATGGACCTGCGTATCAAGTTGACGATCTTAGCCGACGCCGCCAAGTACGATGCGTCTTGCGCCAGCAGCGGCAGCAAGGGCCGACGCGAAGGCACGACCTTGGGCAGTACGGAGGGGATGGGCATCTGTCACTCGTACACGCCCGACGGTCGCTGCATCTCTTTGCTGAAAATCCTGCTCACGAACTACTGCATTTACGATTGCCATTTCTGCGTCAATCGCGTCACCAGCGACATCCCCAGGGCACGTTTCACCGTCGAAGAAGTCGTCCGCCTGACTCTCGACTTTTACAAGCGAAATTACATCGAGGGATTGTTCCTCAGCTCCGGAATTATTCAAAGCGTCGAGTACACGATGGAGCAACTGATCGCCGTCGCCCGGACACTGCGGCGGGATCACGGCTTTGGTGGTTACATCCACTTGAAACTGATTCCCGGGGCAAGCGAGGAGTTGATCCACGAGGCCGGTCTTTGGGCCGATCGACTCAGTGCCAACATCGAGTTGCCCACCCAAGCCGACCTGCAACGCCTCGCCCCGGACAAGAAACAGGAGGCGATTGTCGGCACCATGGACGAGGTGCGCGAACGCCTCGAGGAAATTCGAGCGGATCAGAAGGCGGGGTTGCGCGTGCCACGATTCGCCCCGGCAGGCCAAAGCACGCAAATGGTCATCGGTGCGACGCCGACACCCGATCGCGACATCTTGCAGACCGCCGCCGCTCTGTATCAGCGCCAGCGACTTCGGCGGGTGTATTACTCAGCCTACAGCCCCACGCCCCATGCCGATGCCCGTCTGCCCGGGCAACCGCCGCCGCTGATGCGGGAGCACCGCTTGTACCAAGCGGATTGGCTTTTGCGCTTTTATGGCTTCGACGTCCACGAAATCGCCACGGAACCCACTGGAAATCTCGCGCTGGACATCGACCCGAAGCTCGCTTGGGCCTTGGTACACCGGGAGCAGTTTCCGGTGGACGTGAACACCGCCCCGCGCGAGCTTCTCTTGCGGATTCCGGGAGTCGGTGTGCGGAATGTCGATCGAATTCTCCGCATCCGCAAACATCATCGCCTGACCAGCGACGACTTGAGGCGGTTGCGCGTGGTCTGGCGGACCGCCGCGCCTTTTGTCGTCACCGCGGACTCGAACCCGGAACTACGGCTTCTGGATCGCGTGGACCTGAGACGTCGAGTTCGACAGAAACCAACGACCCCCGGCCTGTTCGACGACCTCCTGACGGAGGGCGAGACGTGATCGTCACAGTGTGGGACTTTACCGAGTGGCGTGAGTCGGCCCGGGGGTTGCTCGCCGCAGGTCGCTCCCCCGACACGGTCACGTTCCGTGACGGACGCGAGGGAGCCGGTCTGTTCCCGAGCGATCCGGTGCCCGTCTCCGCCTCGCCGCCTGGCTTCCGAGTGGACCGCGAGTTTGTTGAAGCTGCGGAAGAGGCCTCCTTGCACCGCCGGGCAGATAAATGGAACTTGCTGTACCGGATCCTTTGGCGGCTGACGCACGGCGAACCGAAGTTGATGCAGGTCGAATCGGACCCGGACATTCTGGAGTTGCGGCGGATGGGCAAACAGGTCAGCCGCGATGCCCACAAGATGAAAGCGTTCGTCCGCTTTCGACGGGTCGAACACGAGGGTTTGGAGCATTTCGTGGCTTGGCATCGGCCGGATCATTACGTCGTGCGTCGCACGGC
>JAOAAM010000727.1 GCA_026418875.1 Gemmataceae bacterium
GTGTCGAACCCCATGCGCTGGGCGAATTCCCGCGATTGCAGCAGCATCGTCTCGGCTTGGGCGGCCTTGTCCGGCGTGGGCTGCGTGCCGACAAGCTGAAGGGCTTGGTCGACGTAACTGTTGATTTGACCCGCGGCCTTCTGCGAGATATCCGTCAATGCCTTCTGCGGGCTGTCCTCGTCGGGGCTGAAAGTCGCGCCGAGTTGCTGCGCTTCCAAGGCCTTGGCGCGAGCCGCGGCGAGCTTGTTGGCTTTTTCGAGTTGTCGGCATTCGGCCAACAGAGCGATGGCCTGAGCCTTCGCCGGAGCCTCGGCCGGCTTGGACGATTCGAGGCTTTGAGCCGGAACAATCGCCGCCACCGGAGCCGACTTTTCGACGACGGACTTGCCCTCAACGGCCGGAGGCGGAAGCAGCGGCGGCTCTTGACGCGCCGTCTCGACCTTGGTGGGCGGTTCGAGCATGGCCGGCTTTTCGGCGGCGTTCACGGGTGCCGGATTCGCCTTCGCTTTGCCCGCGACGCTAACGTTGGTGTTTGCGGCAGACTTGGCCGCCTTGGCCTTGGCGACGTCGATTTCCGCGAGCAATTTCGAGGGACGATCGGAAATGTCCCAGTTCGAGTAGGGAGCGTGCATCTTGTCGGCTTTGCGAGCCAACTCGGCCGCCTGATCCAAATCGCCCTTGTCTTTCAGTTTCCGGGCTTCGACGAGGAGCTTTTCGGCTTCCTTGCGCGTTTGTTCGCCCCGAGCCGCGTTCACCGCCGCTTGGAGCTTCTCGGCGTTGTACTCAAAGATGCCCCATCGAGTGGGGATGGCGGCAGCTCGTTTGGCACATTCGGCGGCTAGATCGATGTTGCCGTCGCGCAAGGCATCACGACCCATGCGGACCAAGGCGCGAGCATCGTTGGGGAAAGCGGTCGTTCCTGCGGTCGCCTTTCCCGCCTTGTTGCCGCCCACGGGTGGCAGGGCAGGAGTATCTCCGGCCGCGCGAGCCACTTTGGTGGCATTGATGGGCTGGATTTCCTGACTCGGAGTCGCGGCGATGTCGTCGAGAAGCTTCTTGGGCGTGTCTTCCTGCCAGAAGTCCCATTTGCCGAGGTACTGATCCGCCGCCAGGGCATAGGCACGAGCGGTGGCCACGTCCCCGGCGAGCAGGTAACGGCGACCTTCCTTGAGATACGCCTTGGCCGTGACTTTATCCGAAGCTGGGCGTAACTGCATCGGGGCCGCGGGCATCGGCGCCGTCTGGGCCCACAGCGTCGTCCCGGGCCCCGTCATGGCCGGCAGCAGGAGCAGTCCGGCCGCCAGGCGCCGCAACGCCCGTTTCCTTGCCTGAGACACCATTGCCTCCTTTCCCCCGTCCGATCCCCCGACCGGCAACGGTCCGTGTCCACACGCCGCTCCGCCCATCCCGATTTCGCCCAGGCACACCCCAAGCGATCCTCGGGCGGTTACCCCCCCTAGGTACGGACGCAGCGCTCCCTGACAAAGCAATCAGCGGGCGGGCCGATAATTCACCACGCCAACCCTGTCAAGACCAAAATCCGAAAATTTTCCGCCCTTGTCGTGGTTGTCGGCAACTTGGATTACCGGCCGATCGCTCGGTGGGAACAACGCTACAGATGAGCAGCGCATCGCCATCGCCCAACATCGCCTCGCCGACTGGGCCGCGAGACGCGGGGCCCGCCACACAGACGGTAACGATGCTACCCAGTGAATTGGTTAAATGCCGCCAGCTTCGTTGATGGCGGAGTACACATCATTGGCTTGCACGCGCAGTTTTCTTTCGGATTTGCTGATGGTGCCGTTCCCGTCCAGATCGTAAAGGATTCCGTTGCGTGTCCGACTATCTGTGGCTCGCAGGATGTCCAGAACGGTCATTACCGTGTGATCGGCCACGCCAAAGGCTGCGCCATTCGTCCCGATATTGAATGTGGAGCTTCCGACGCCAGTGGCGGTGACTTCGAATCCGTACGCAATCCCGGCCGTACCGGCGAGGTTCTGATTCGTCACATAGACAGCGAGGGCCGTGGCCAAGACTTGCGCATCGAGCTTTGGCGGGCCGCCGGGCGATGTCTGTCCATTGCGTTTATGCAACTGTACGTAGAAGGCAGCGACTTCGGCATTCGTCTTGCCGGTGAGATTGTTCGGGCCGGCATTCGCGCCGTACATGTTGGGGAAATTCGTCGCCAGCCAGTTACCTAAGTCCGTGGCATTGGGGCCACCGTTCAGCGACTTGATGAGCGCCTGCCCTTTCTTGTTTTTCCAGAAAGCGATGCTCGCCGTCTGTCCAGCATGCACCGTGCCTCCCGGCGGCACAAGTTCGCCGAAGTTGTAATTCACGGCATCCGAGCCTGGCGTGAGGACGACGTTGTCGAATCGGTCATTCAATTTTGTCCCTACCGCCGTGCCATTGACCGTTCCCAAGGAGTCACGACCATCGGGAAATTCCGCGGGCTGACTCTCGAGGATGGAGTAATTCCCCGGCCGAAGGCCTGTGAATTCGTAGATCCCATTCTGATCTGTCAATAGTTGCAAATACAGCGATTGTCCCCGGTCATCGATCCCCATGAGGGTAATCTCGACGCCCGGAATGGCTCGTTCACCAAAATCCACCTCGCCGTTGTCGTTGGCATCCTCCCAGACCAACCCTTGAATTCGCGACGGGCGAAGCTCGGCGAAATCGTAGCCAGTTCCGACGTCAGCCTTATTGAGGACGATACCCGCAATCGTGTCGCTGTCCTGCGAGTTATCAACGCTGCCGCCGAGATTCCCAGCCGTCTCTCTTCCATCCAAGTACCCATTTGGCTGAGCAGCCACAATGCGGTACGTATCGCCTCCGAAGAAGCCTCTGAATAGGTAGTATCCGAGAGCATCCGTTTCGGTCGACGCAACAGCAACGTTTGCTGAGTTGATGAGCGATACCGCCACCCCGGCGATCCCAACATCGAGACCGTTGAAAATGCCATCGTTGTTACGATCATCAAAGATACGACCGGAAAGAGATACTTCGGCGGTTTTCACCATCGTCAGGACGACATCGTTTCCGTCGCCTCCGGTATAGCTAATCGTGAAGGCATAGTCCCCAGCCCAGATGATCGCGTTCGGATCAGCCAGGCCGATGAAGTGGCCCTCCACTTCGCGGCTTCCGTTGTTGAGTATGATTGTGAACTGGTCGCCGACCGTTGGAACGAAGCCATTGATAAGTTGCACTTGGAGCCAGCCGTCAAGCGACACGCCGTCATTAACCACGATCTGGCCGTACTGAATGCCCGGGACGTAACCTCCGATGACTGTGATGAGGGTCCCACTCGCAGTTTGCGTGTAGTTCGTGACGGGCGGCGGCGGTGAAGGGGCCGGCTCGACAGTGTAATCGCCGGGGTTGAGGATTTCGGACGACACTGACCCGGTGAACTCGCCGGAGATCGTCCCCGTGCTGCTGCCGCCGCCCTCGTTGATTGTTGTGACCTGAACAAGGCCGCAATGGATAAACAGATTGCCGCTGTCGATCTGCACCACGCCGGAGTTATAAAGCTGCATGCGTAGCGTGGTCGTCCCCGTTCCGTCCGACTTGATGAATGTGCCGTCGTTATAGAAAACAGGGCAAGTCCCATCTGCCCCACCGAAGATACCGTCGAATGTATTCGTGAGTGAAGCGCCCGCGAGGTTCGTGAACTTTGACTTCCCGTAGAAGTTGACGTCCCCAGCAGTCCAATTCGCTACCCCTGCATTGATCAGATGAAAGTCGCGGACATCATTCACTCCATTCAACGTCATATTGCCAAGCACGGTCAAGCTGCCAGCGTCGTTGACACCTCGCAGGGTACCAGATACCCAGGTAAATGCACCATCGACACGGAGATCTTCATCGGTGATCAGGTGGCCCAGACTCTGTCTCTTATACACATC
>JAOAAM010000762.1 GCA_026418875.1 Gemmataceae bacterium
CGGCAGCGTCAGATGTGTATAAGAGACAGACTGTGCCTGGCCTCGCTCCTCCGCTCCGATGCCGGGGAAGGCACCGGGAGTATCGATCAACGAAATCACCGGCAAGCCGAATTTCGCCGCCAACCGCATCTTCAACAGTGCCTTGCGATAACCTTCGGGGTGTGCGCAGCCGTAAAAACACTCGGTGCGTTCTTTGAGGTTGTGCCCCTTTTGATGGCCGACCAGCAACACGCGGAACTCGCCGATCCGGGCGAAGCCCGTGCGAATTGCCCGGTCGTCGCCGAAGGCCCGGTCGCCATGAAGTTCGACAAAATCCTCGAAAATCATCCGCACGTAGTCCATCGTCTGCGGACGATTCGGGTGCCGGGCAACCAACACCGTTTCCCATGGTGAAAGTTCGCTGTACCGCTTACGCAGGAGGCTCGTCAGTTCGCGTCGGATCCGTTTGATTTCTTCGGCACTGCTCGATGAGTTCGACTCCAGGCGGTTCAGTAGCTCCTCCATGGCCCGGATCTCGGTTTCGAATGGTAGTGCCATCGGCAACATGGTTGTTCCCCTTCAACCTGCCCTCGGGAGACGACTCAGTCCTCGATGTCTCCTGCATCGAATTTGATACGCCTTCTTGGTCGTGCTCGGGCCTTGGTCGTGCTCAGGCCTTGGTCGTGCTCAGGCCTTGGTTATGCTCAACCTTCGTCGCTATCACCCGCCTTCTTAGGCAGATCTTTGAACAATCGGATATTTCTCAAGGCCATGAGCACTTCGTGGAAATCCTTCGGCCGATCTTCGCGCTTCTTGGCTAACATATGCAGAATGAAGCGGGCAAAATCATCGGTGATGTTCGGATTGAAACTCTGGGGCGTGACCGGTTTCTCCGTCAGTTGTTTAGTCATCAGTTCTGTGACATCTTTCCCGCGGAAGGGCGGCCTTCCGGTTGCGAGTTCATAGACGGTGCAGCCGAAGCTGTAGATGTCGGCCCGGCCATCGAGGATTTCGCCGCGAATCTGCTCCGGCGACATGTAGCTGCGGGTCCCCGCCGATTTCCTAGTGTGAAACCATCGGGCGATGCCCCGCGGGATCCGATACGCAATCGCAAAATCGATCAAACGAACCTCTGCCGACGCGTTGACCAGGATATTGTCAGGTTTGACGTCGCGATGAACCCAACCACTGGCGTTCATAAAAGCGAGGCCCGTGGCCGCTTGCTTCAAGATGTGCTGCAAATTCTGATGAATGAACAGCATGTCTTTCTGCAATAACCGGGCCCGCAAACTGCCCGAGGGGAAAAACTCCATGATAAAATACGGGGTCGTCTTGGACAGGTTGACTTTGTAGATGCGAATGATGTTTGGATGCGACAATTGCTTCCCGACCGATGCCTCGTGGAGCAACATTTGCCGGTGCATCGGATCTCGTGCTGTCTCCGGCAGGAGCATTTTCATTGCGAAATGCCGGTTGCTCTGAATCTCGACCACCTCGTACACTTGCGACGTTTGACCCGTTTGCAAGTGTTGCCGCAGTCGATAGCCGTCGATGATTTCCGAACTTGTGCTCTCCACCCCTCACCTCGTCGATTACCAGTACTTCTCGTAGTGGATGTTGCCGCGGACTTTGGCTCGGGGATCATCGCAACGGAACCCCCTGCCCTCCAGGATCTCAATAACTCCCGTAGGCTGAGGGTACGTTCTCTCGCCGGTCTCCCGATCCACGGTGGGAACACCAATCATCTTGGGATTGCCGCACAGGAAAACATGCGTCGTCTTCGGGTCCAACGGCAGGCCCAAGCGTTCCTCAAGCTGACCGCTGGTGATCAAGTCCTGGATGTAAACTTTCCGTCCGTCACTTGTGGCTTCTCGAGTGGTCAGCGTGAGGTAAGTATAGTTCGGAAACATCGACTCGAGGTGGCGATGGGTCGCCAGATAGCCCAAATCGCGCTGATAGCGGACGCAGCAGGCCCCAAGGATGCGTCCCTGATGCCCGCGACGAAGCAATTCCCACAGCATGTAATTATGGGGGGCCTCACCGGTGCCGGTGGACAGGAACAGCACTGTGTCTGTTGGTTGAACCCCTTCCAAGGTGAAGCTGCCGGTGATTTTTTCACCGACTTTCAGCCGCTCGCCCTCCTTGAGCATGAAGAGCCGAGGGGTCAACCCCGGTGCTTTGCCGCCGTCCGAGGCGAATTTCACCAGGACGATGTAAAACTCGAGCCATTCGTTTTGTGGCGGAGGAAGCTGACCGTCGATGAGCATCGGGTGACTAATCGAGTAGGCTCGCAAGATCAGTCGTGACTCATCTCCCTCGGCGAGGTCTTCTTCTTGGCAGCCGGGATAGCGCGGCTCCCAATAACCCAACCCGAGCGAACAGTACTGCCCCGGTTGGTGCGGCGGCACAGGAAAGTCGGGGCGGACTCGAAGGATCATCAACTCCGGGTTCGGCCGGCGCAAATGGATAACCGTGCCGTTGTACCGCTTGGCACGCCATTCTGCAATCTGCTCGGGAGTGCTCATGATGGCTTTGGGTCAGACCTCCTCATTCGGCGGAAAGATCGCTCAGGAATGCTTCCGCACTGCTTTCTTGAAACGATCCACACATTCTTGCACATCGGCCGACGGATTCTGCGGGTTTGCCTCGTACTCAATGGCGATGTAGCCCTTAAACTTGACGTCACGCAAAGCCTTGAGGATGGCGGTCACGTCCAAGGCCCCGTCGCCATACGGGACGTCCCGGCGTCGCTCATTGTCATGATCCTTCAGGTGCATGCCGAAGTTACGGGCACCCATGGCTCGCACTTCGGCCGCCGGGTCGAGCTTCTTGCCCATCTGAGCGCAGCGGATCAAGTGACCCGTGTCGAGGCAAGTGCCGATCAGCGGGTGATGGTCCTTGACCGCGGGCAAGATCACCTCGGAACCGTACCAACGGTGCAATTTCCCGCCGCCGATTGGGCCATGGGGATGGATGGCGATGGCGACTTTGTACTCCTCGCAGAGCTTGTCCAGACTCTCGAAACTGTCCGGGTCTGGGTCGGCACTCAAGGCTTGAATTCCTAAATGCCTCGCGAACTCGAACATCGCCCGATTGGCATCGTGATCCTTGCTGAAGTGTTGCACGCCGAAGGCCACCGGCCGAACGCCGTACTCCTCGCACAAACGGCGGAAGGCAGCAATCTGATTCGGGCTGCTCTTGGGATCGATGTGCTTCGAGTAGAACTCCGCATGTCGAATACCCAAGTCCCGGATGCGTTTCAGTGCCTGCTCCGTTTCGAATTCCCGGAAGGTGTAGCTCTGAACTGCGACCGTGAATCCGCCAAAGTCACGTTCCGAGCCTTGCGGTTTTTCGTCGGCCCGTAGCGCTGAGAATGTCCGACTCGCCAGCACCGTCGTGGTCAGCGAACCAAGAAATGCCCTGCGTGAAATGGATGTGTTCGGCAGCATGCTGCGACCTCCCATCAAAGCGAGCGCTGTTCGGGGAATTGTGGGATGAAATGGATGAATTGGCCAGACGAACCGCTCGCGATCCACCGCTGAATGCGGACAGAATGCCAGTAAGTACGCTAGCTGGCAAAAACAGTGGTGGGCTGCTCGGCGTGGTTAGTTCATGTTGCGGAGCAGCAACACAGTCAGGATCGAACCGACCGTCGGCTCCTTGCGGGTTGACAGAAATTCGCGAATTTCCCGAGATTGGGCTGGGTTCGGCCGAACCGGGTTAAACGAGATCGCCAAAACACGGGAGTCGGCACGACCGTCGGATCCATTTTTCTCCAAGGCCCGTGCGAGTTCTTGAATCGTGGAATCACTGAGAGATTGCTTCGGATCGACAGCCGCCGTTTTGGGTGAGAAGGTCTTGACATCGACTCCCAAGAGAGCCGCCAACGTGCGCAAGTTGACCGGCGACATCGGCATCGGCACGACCGAGTCGAACAGATCGCCGTTCTTCCCATTTTCCCGTGCCGCAATCGAGGCGAAGAACTCGGTCAATTCTTGGGGGGATCGCCATTCCGCGATCAGCATATAGTCGGTTTTCAACTTCGCCTGATGTCGAAGTTTTGCCACCAAATCAACGATGACCAACTTGCCCTGCTGCTCCAGCAACCGGGTCAATCGGTCGAGGGCCGGGTTGGTGTCCCGACAAAAGACGTCCACATGGATCGCCGCCTGCCCTTTGATTGCCTCTAACAGTTCCGATCGTCGCTCCGGCCGGTTCAATTCCCTCGCGGGGAGAATGGGCGGCAGCTTTGGCATCTCGACTTTGAAGAGCCGCAGCATGCTGTCGTAAGGTGCCGCCAAGACCTCTGGCGATTCACCACCGGACATCCTTGGCAACTGGTTCGAGTCGGGGACGGTTGGTAGTTGGTCGGCCGGGGACGGACTCGGGGTCACGTTCGCAACCGGGGCGTCAGGCTCACTCGGGGGCGGGGTCGGTTGTGCCTGCTCCTTGGGAGTTGACACAGCCGGTGGAGTCGCCTCAGGTCGAGGCAAATTCGCCACGCTCTTGTTCCTGGAGCTCAACGTCGAAAAACCGCCGAGTTCCAAGCTGACAATGCTTAATCCGATCAGCACCACGACGGCGGCGGCAATGGTCAACCAAGCACCGAGACGCTGGTTCGACCGCTGGGCCGGCTTCGGCAACTCGATGATCCGATGTTGGGCGATTTGACGCATGACGTCGCTGACCATGTTCGCAGGGGCCAGCTCACGGGGCAACCGACGAACCCGACGTCGGTCAGCCCGCATCTTCATGTACAAAGCCCGCGCTTCTTTGGAATCCGCCAATAACGCTCTCAGTTCGGCCCGCTGTTGCTCCGTCAACCGGCGGTCGAGTGCGTCGCAGATTAGCGCCTTTTCGTAGTCGGTGAGCATGATCGATGCCTACCCTTGTTTGTCCTGCTCGAATCTTTCGAGCAGCTCTCGTAGTTCCAACCGAGCACGATGCAATCGGCTGCGCACGGTGCCGATCGGAACTTTCAAAATCTCGGCGATCTCCTCGTAACGTAAATCCTCGATGTCCTTCAACACGATGACCGCTCGATGCTCGACGGACAACCGGCTCAAGGCCCAGCGAAGTTGCGCTTCGCTTTCCGACCGTTCCAGGGCCGCCCCAGGTTGGCTGTCGCGCGACTCATCCACAGGGTGGAAGGCAATCGCAGGCCCCTTGGTGGAATCCAGGCTGATCGTGGCCTTTTTCTTCCGCCGCAGGCTGATCGCGGCGTTCATCGCGATGCGATAGAGCCACGTGAAAAACTGCGCGTCACCCTTGTACGACGCGAGGGACTGATAGGCGCTAACGAATGACTCTTGCGTGACGTCCTGTGCGTCCTCCAGGTTGTCCAGCACCCGGTACACTGTGTTGAACAGCCGATCCTGGTATCGGCTGACCAACACGCCGAAGGCCCCCTGATCTCCCGCCAAGCATTCGGCAATCAAGCGCCCGTCGTCCCAAGATTCCACGCCTGATCCCGGAATATGACGTGAGCCATAAACTAAAAGTTCCAGTGTCATCAAATTTTATGATGCCGGACTACGGCTGGAATGTCAAATCGGAATGATCTTCAAGTGATCCATTTCCGCACACTTTCGCATTCGCCATTGCCGACGAAGAATCACGGGCTCCGCTCTCTATCCGTCGAATTCCCAGCTAGAGAAGCTTCCAGCCGTTAGTGATCGCCTCTTCACCCACCATTGGTCGGAAACCTCCCCGTTGTCGACCCAGGTCAGCTCCGTAGCGGACACGTGTATATTAATGCCTCGGGACCGCCTCAAGATTGAAGGCTGGGATGGTTTCATGGATCATCATGGCTCGTCGATTGTCATCCGCGGAGCTCGAGAGCACAACCTACGAAATGTCCACCTTGAGTTACCGAAAAATGCGCTCATCGTCCTGACCGGCGTCAGTGGTTCCGGCAAAAGTTCGCTGGCGTTCGACACCCTCTACGCCGAGGGACAGCGTCGCTATGTCGAATCGCTCTCAAGCTACGCACGCCAGTTCCTCGGACAGCTGCCGAAGCCCGAGGTCGACTACCTTGGCGGACTGTCCCCCGCGATCAGCATCCAGCAAAAATCGGCTGTTCGCAACCCCCGATCCACGGTCGGAACGATCACGGAAATTCACGATTTCCTCCGCGTCCTATACGCTCGGGTCGGTCAGGGGCATTGCCCGGATTGCGGCCGTGCCATCACTGCCCAAAGTCGCGACCAGATCGTCGACCGAGTCCTCGCTTTCCCGGAGAATACTCGACTCTTGGTTCTTGCCCCGGTCGTCCGATCGCAGAAGGGAGAGTTCAAAGATTTTTTTGCCGCGATGTTGAAACGCGGTTACGTCAGGGCGCGAATCGATGGCCAAATCGTCCGCCTGACAGAGGACCATCGGCTGGACAAGCGCATCAAGCACGACATCGACATCGTGGTCGACCGGCTGACAGTGTCCGCGCGACAACGCAGTCGTATCGCCGAGGCCATCGAGCAAGCCCTGGAGTTGGCGAGCGACTCGGTGCTCCTCTCCGTCCAGAATCGCGTCTCGGGCGACGATCATGTTGGACAGGATGCCGAGTTCGCAGACGTGCTCCTCTCGGCACGATACGCCTGTTTGCACTGCGACAAGAGTTTCGATCCGCCGTCGCCTCAACTATTCAGCTTCAATAGCCCCTTGGGGATGTGCCCCGACTGCGAGGGGCTTGGGACACAGTACACTTTCGACCCGAAGCTCTTGATTCCGGACCCGACCCTCAGCGTCTACGACGGTGCCATTCCCATCGTCGGGGCGATCCGAAGCATGGGGCGATGGCGACGACACATTTTCGAGGGTGTCGCCCGCGAATTTAGCATGGATTTGAAGAAGCCCTGGAACAAACTGCCCGAAGAGCACCGACGCATTCTCCTTTACGGTGCCAGCGAGCGCATCATCACCTTCGAGTGGAAGCAGCGTGGCGGCGGGGTGTGGCGGCACGGGGGGCGGTGGGAAGGGATCGTTCCCCAATTGCTTGCCTCCTTTAAGAAAACTCTCGCCGGACCGCGTCGATTGCAACTCGAGCGTTATATGCGGGTCCTGGTCTGCCCTGCCTGCCAAGGTCGCCGACTCAATCCGCAAGCACGCAATGTTCGGGTCGCAGGTTGGACGCTGATCGAAACCGAAAGTGCGACCATTCAAACCCTGGCGGAACGATTTGCCCCCGGCGGACCATTGGAACAAGCGCTGACCCCGGTGCAACGCCAGATCGCTGCGGAACTCCTGAAAGAAATCCGTGCTCGCTTGCAGTTTCTGCTGGATGTCGGCTTGCATTACCTCACGTTGGACCGCCCTGCCCCGACGCTCTCGGGCGGCGAAGCGCAACGAATCCGTCTGGCCGGTCAGATCGGCTCTGGCCTGGTCGGCGTGTTGTACATCCTCGACGAACCGAGCATCGGCTTGCACCCCCGCGACAACGAACGTTTATTGAAGAGCTTGCTCCGCCTCCGCGACATGGGGAATACGGTCGTGGTTGTCGAGCACGACGAGGACACGATTCGCGCCGCGGATTTCATCGTCGACTTTGGTCCGGGGCCGGGCGTCCGGGGCGGCGAAGTGGTGGTCGCCGGCGACCTGGGTCAGGTCGTCAGTCATCCCGGCAGCCTGACCGGGCAGTACCTCGCCGGAAGCCGTTGTATCCCCGTGCCCGAACGACGCCGAAGTGGAAATGGTCGATCGCTCCGGATCGTCGGTGCCCGACATCACAACCTGAAGAACATCGACGTCGAGTTTCCGCTAGGTCGATTTGTTTGCGTCACTGGCGTGAGCGGGTCCGGGAAAAGCTCGCTGGTCAATGACATCCTGCTCCGAGCGGTGCAGCGTGCCTTGGGGCCGGGGCAAGAAATGGCGGCCGAGAGCGACGAAGGCGAGGAAGATCGTCCTTCGGATGCCGGGGCTCACGATGTTGATTTCGACCGCCTCGAAGGAGTCGATGCGATCGACAAGGTGATCGCGATCGACCAATCGCCCATCGGCCGGACCCCCCGCTCGAATCCTGCGACGTACATCAAAGTCTTCGACGAGATTCGCGCTCTTTATGCCCAGGTGGCGGACGCCAAAGTCCGCGGCTACTCAGCCGGGCGGTTCAGTTTCAATCGCCCCGGAGGACGATGCGAAGCCTGCGAGGGGAACGGCTCGCACCGCCTCGAAATGGATTTCCTCGCCGACATTTGGGTCACCTGCCCCGTGTGTGAGGGACGACGCTTCAATCGAGAGACGTTGCAAGTCCGTTACCGCGGCAAGTCCATCCACGACGTGCTGGAAATGGACGTGCAGCAAGCGCTGGAGCATTTCGAGCATATACCCAAAATCCGCGGCATGCTGCAAACCTTGCACGACGTGGGCCTGGATTATATCAAGCTCGGTCAACCGTCACCCACTCTGTCCGGTGGGGAGGCCCAGCGGATCAAGCTCGCTCGGGAACTGTGTCGTCGGAGCACCGGGAAAACCCTGTACATTCTGGATGAGCCGACCACCGG
>JAOAAM010000779.1 GCA_026418875.1 Gemmataceae bacterium
GCGGTGGTCATTTCTCGCATCCCCGATCCTACGTCACGTTTACCTCACGAGGCCACAATCAATCGGACCCCCGCGTCGTCGATCATGCGACGATGCTCGCTCGTGGTCGCTGAATCGGTGATCATGGTGTCGATCGCTTCCAGTTCGCATAGGTGGGCGAGAGCTTGCCGGCCGAACTTGGTATGATCCGCCAGCACCGTAACTTCGTCGGAACACCGCATCATGCGACGCTCGGCCTCGACCAATAACATGTTGCTGTTGAACAGCCCTTTCGTCGTGATGCCGCTCACACTCATAAGCAGTTGTTGGACGTGCACGTCCTCCAATGCTCGGATCAGCATCGGCCCCAGAGCGACACCCGTTTTCGGGTAGACGTAGCCGCCCAGGACAACGAGGTCCGTTTCCCGACTGCTGCTCAGTACCTGGGCGATCGGCAGGCTATTGGTGACCACTTGCAACGGCCGACCAACCAGCAGCCGAGCCACCTCCAGGGTCGTCGTTCCGCCATCGAGGAGGATGGCATCGCCGTCGCGAATTCGCTCCACAGCCGCCGTGGCGATGGCACGCTTCTCGTCGAGCTGACGGCTGGCCCGATCTTCCAGCGCGGGCAGTGATGAGCCATCGCCGGTGAACATCGCCCCACCGTGAATCCGCTTAACCAACCCCCGCTCCTGCCAGAACCCCAGGTCACGGCGGAGCGTCGACTCAGAAACCCCCAAGGTCCGGGCCAACTCCGACAGCGACACGAAGCCGCGGCGAGTGATCAGGTCCAGCACATGTTGCCGCCGTTCCTCGACCAGCACTGTCGCCACCCGTTAAATCCTGAATTTTTCTGAACAAATTAGGCTCATCTTCTGTCAGATAATTTGGCGAATCTTCCAGATATAGGCAAGGTCTTTCCTTCAAAAATCATCATTTTTTATCATGAACTCGCAACCCAGCTGGAAACGACCGCCCGGTGTGTCGCCGACCGTGGCCCATTACCTCGCCGATCCCCGGATCGCGGAAAACTACGAGCAAACTATTGCCGGCGATACAGTTGCATCGTTTGACCTCCCGCGAGCCATCTCGTTTTTTCGTGATTCTGTCCGGGTTTGCGACATGGGTTGCGGGACAGGGCGGCTCTGCCGGGCCTTGGCTGAGAAAGGCGTGGAAGTTCTTGGCGTCGACCTTTCACCCGAGATGCTCCGAGTTGCCGCGCGGGAGTGCGCGGCGGTTGTCGGCAAAGTGACGTTCGTTCGTGCCAACCTCGTGCAACTCGAAGCGGTTCGTGATCAGATATTTGACGGAGCTGCTTGCCTGTTCAGTACTTTGGGCATGATCCAAGGTCGGGCCGAAAGGCTTGCGGTGATCCGGCACGCTTACCGGATTCTCAAACCCGGTGGAAAGTTTTTGCTGCACGCCCACAACCTCTGGCATCACTTGCGCTCGCGGGAGGGCCGAAAATGGTTGTTGCGTGACCGTCTCCGAGCCATGCTGGGGGACGAAACGGCGGGTGACTGTGACTTGCCCCAACGATTCGGCAGTTCGGCCCCTGCCCTGCATCACTTCCGACTCGGCGAGCTTCGTCACTTGATCCGGTCGGTGGGATTTACGGTTGCATTCGTGGAACCCATGACCGCGCGTGGCGACGGCCAAATGCGATGGCCTTGGCTCCTCCCGGGACTGCGTGCTTACGGGTTCCTCCTCGGGGCCGTTCGGCCGGGGTGAATGAGGCTGGATCGCTGGTTCGGTTTCAAGATCGCCTTGGGGGCGTTTTTGTTCGGCGCGAGTTCGTATACCAAAATTTTGTCGTCTCCTCATTTGTCGAGTGGTCTCATGACACTTTTGCAGCAAGTCGACCCGGCCGTATGGCACGCGATTCAGGGCGAGCGACGCCGCCAGCAAGAAGGGCTGGAGATGATCGCATCGGAAAATTACACCAGCCCTGCGGTTATGGCCGCGCAAGGGTCGGAACTGACCAACAAGTATGCCGAGGGCTACCCGGGCAA
>JAOAAM010000784.1 GCA_026418875.1 Gemmataceae bacterium
CCCGTGCCCGGTGCACCGTGGGCGAGTTGATGAACGCGATGGCCGATGTCTTTGGGCGGTACGACCCGTCCGGCCGGTGGTGACCCGCCTCGACTCGAACTTGCGAGGATCGATCACAGTTATGGCCCAGACCATCCGCCCCGGGGAGCCGCTTCCCGCCGGCTACCTCGGCCTGCCAGAGTTTTTCGAGTTTGATAACTGGGACGGTCGATGGACCAAGTTTAATTGTGGCCAGGCGGCCGCATGCTCGATGTTGCGTCACTACGGAAGGTTGGAGGCCGCCGCGGAAGCGATGCAGGCCATCGAACGCGATTTCCCGCCGGACAACTTGGGCGGCTGGCTAGGCACCAGCCGGTCGCGCGTCGAGCAAATCTGCCGAGCCGCCGGTATCCCTCTGCAAGAGAGCCGAGGAGAAGACGCCCTCCGCGAGAACCTGTCGTGCCTTCGGCCGGTGATCGTCATGCTGGGGTTGCCGGGCCGTGTCCGAGTCCTCGGCTTTCCCCTGCCGGTCGGGCATTGGATGGTGGCCTACGGCTTCGACGAGAGCTTCGTCTACTTGAGTAACTGGGGTCGAATGCCCTGGGAAGATTTCCGCCGAGGCTGGCGGTCGATCGTCCCCCGCTTGATCCGCATGCATCACCGCGGCCTGGTCGTTGCCGACCGCTCGGCATGACCCGGATGCGGCTCCATCGGGGAATGCCTGCCTCCCGTCCAATTCGACCGCCCGGCATACAATGTAGGCATGAGTGAGTCGCAATCCCCCACTCCCCATCACGATCCAGACAAGGGACTGCCGCCAGTGGTTCCGCCATCGGGGCGGCACATCGTCCAGTTGTTCCTGATCCCCGGGATCATCGTGGCGGGGGCCGTCACGATCTTGCTCGGTTTCTCCTGGCTGGCGGGCGGGAGTCGAACCCCCGAGCAGTTCCTGAAGAACATCGACAGCAGCAACGCCGACGTGCGTTGGCGCGCCGCGAACGACCTGGCTCAAGTGCTGAAGCGCGATGATGAACTCGCCGCCGATGTGGGTTTCGGTTTGCAAATCGCGGAGCGTTTCGCCCGCGCCTTGGATGAACTGGAGCGGGCCGAGCGGTTTTTCTTGGATGCTGCCGGCGATGCCAGGTCGCAAGCGGAAGCGCGGAAGTCGCTCATCGCCCAAAGGAATTACGTGCAATACCTGGCCGCATGTCTTGGAAACTTCAGTGTGCCAGTCGGTGCTCCCCTCTTGTGCGAGGCCGCCACGAAAGGCCGCGGCTCCGACGAGAAATTGCGTTACACGGTGCGTCGTGGGGCGGTCTGGGCGCTGGCGAACTTGGGAGATGGCCAGAAACGTTTCCACCGCTTATCCGACGCGCGGAAGGCCGAAGTTCGACGGGAATTGGAGGCCGCCGCCAGTTTGAGTCACGCCACAGCCGAGTGGGCGCGGGTGGCACTGGCCGGGTTGAATGGCGAATCGATGGGGGTCATCGCCGCCTTGGCCGAGTGTGCCAAAGATCCCCGCGACATCTTCCTGCGGGAACAGACAGCGCACGCGTTGATCTTCTGGGAGGGCACGCCCGAAGAGCGCCGGCTGGCCGACGACACCCTGCTACTACTAGCGCGAGACTTGGGTGCCGGCCACGACAACCGCATCGAATTGAAGGACGGAGAATGAACCCGCGTCACCATCTCGGTTTTAGCAGAGGATCCGCGCAGCTGAAGCGTTGGCCGATGGCCATGGCCTGCCTGCTGCTGATGTTGTCGCTAGTTGCGGGCTGCCGCCGAGGCCGCATGCCGGAAGTGGTCGAAGGCCCGAAAAGCCCGCCCGGCTGGGAGGTGCGGTACAACGCCGCGGCTGCGCTGGCCCGCCGGGGCTCTCCTCATGCCGTCGATGAACGAGTCAAGGGCATCCTCCTGGAAATGCTCGACGAAGAACAGCAGATGCGGAATTTCCGCCAGGAGGTCCAAGGGCGGCAAGTCTCTGATCCCGCTTCGG
Source organism: Gemmataceae bacterium (assembly GCA_026418875.1). Taxonomy (GTDB): domain Bacteria; phylum Planctomycetota; class Planctomycetia; order Gemmatales; family Gemmataceae; genus CAKZUU01. The sequence continues at coordinate 1,976 of JAOAAM010000784.1, forward strand.
CTGCCCTGACCGTCGTGACCACCCTGCAAGCCCTCAACGAACTGCACCGCCGTCAGCCGAATCTCGATCTGTCCGACTTTTACCCCGCCATCGACAAACTGATGGAAAGCCCGAACTTGGTCGTCCGCACGGAAGCCAAGAAGACCAAACAACTCCTCGCAAGGAAGGATTAACCCCTGACCCCCGAACTTTTTGGAGAGCGAACCATGTCGAGCAAGAAACAAGAGATCATCGCGGCCTTGGTCAAAGCCTACACGATGGAGATTGAAACCATCATCAACTACCTGTCGCTAAGTATCCACTTGGATGGTGTCCGGGCGGACTTCATCAAGCAGGCACTCGGAGCCGACATCCAGGGCGAGATCGGGCATGCCCAGCAACTTGGGCATCGACTGAAACAGCTGGGCAGCACGGTCCCCGGCAGTCAGAAGATCCCCATGACGCAGAGTTATCTGCAACCCCCTGCCGACACCACCGACGTGGTTTCGGTCATCAAAGGCGTCATCGAGGCCGAGGAAGAGGCGCTGACACACTATCGCCACATCGCCCGGTTGTGCGAAGGTGACGATTACGTTACGCAAGACCTCGTCATTACCATCATGGGCGACGAGGAAGGGCACCTCCAGCAATTCCAAGGTTATTTGAAAGAGTACACCAAGGGCTGAGCTTGTTGGTTCACACAGCGGCAGTCAGCTTCGCGCATTGGCCAATCGCCGTCCCGACCGGTTACGTTCTGTCGGTGCATTCGTTCAGTAGTCGACGCCTCGACAGACGGCCGTGGACGATCCGCGAATCAGGCAGGGGCTAGCGAACTCGCGTTCGATCAACGGCTCCGCGTTGACATCCTCGGTTCAGGGCAACAGTGCGCGACCTGAACCATTCACCATTCTCCGATTTGCCGAGAGTGCCGTCAGGCACCACAGCCAACTCAGCCGCTTGTAACTCACGACGCTCGGAAATCATCAAAGCTGATGGCACCCGGCCTAGCGTGGGTCCACGTTTTCCCACGTTTATTGTCCGGCCGCTCGGCTGTCGGGCCGAGGCAGCATGGTGATCCGGCAACCGATGACGGCCACGCGATCGGAGGATTCGGATACGGTCGTTGGCGGAATCGGTGTCGCATCAACGCAGCTGGGTCTCTATAATTTCGGCGTTCCGGAACGCCCCGTGGGTGTGGAAGATGCGTTGAGGAGGCGGTCTGGGGTTTTTCTAACCGCTCGGCAAGGAGGATAAGCGGGTCAACCATGAGGGATTGGCGCGATTGCAGGGCCATCATCACCGGAGCATCGCGGGGAATCGGTCGATGTTTGGCGGAAAAACTGGCCCAACGTGGTGTACAACTTATCCTTGCCGCGCGGAGTGAGCCGCCCTTGCGGGAGATGGCAGAACGATTGAGTCGTGGCGGCTCGGCAGTGACGGCAGTGGCCGCCGATGTCACCCTCGCCGAGGATCGGGAGCGACTCCTCGACGCCGCGAAGCAACGCTGGGGCGGCTTGGATTTACTGGTGAACAATGCCGGCGTTGCCAGCTTTGGCCATTTTGACTCATCCAGTGAGGACATCCTTCGCCGGGTGATGGAGGTGAATTTTTTCGCTCCGGCCGAGATGATGCGTTCGGCTTTGCCGATGTTGATGAAGGGGCGGCAGCCTGCGGTCGTGAATGTCGCCTCGCTGTGCGGTCGCCGCGGTTTGCCCGGATGGCCCGAACACTGTGCGAGCAAATTCGCCTTGGTGGGTTTATCGGAGGCGCTACGGGGGGAGTTTGCCCGCTTTGACGTGGATGTGCTGTTGGTGCTGCCCGGACTCGTGAAAAGCGATGACCTTGGTCGGCACTTGTTGCGCAACGAAGGTCGCATGCCGGAGTTATTCGAGAACGCCCAGCCCCCCGAGGAGGTGGCCGACGCCATCGTCCGGGCGATCGAGCGGAACTGCCGTGAGACGCACGTGGGTCGGCAAGCACGCTGGTTGTTGCGCGTGAACCGCTGGGCCCCTCGGTTGGTCGATCGGTTGCTGGCCCGGAAAGTCCGGCAATTGTACCCGGAGTGAACTCGGCACACGGGGCAGTGGAGGCAGGGGTATGTGTGGCATCGCCGGGATGATGGACCTCAGCGGCCGGGCTTCGGCCTCCCCCGACATCGTCCGGCGCATGGCCGATGCCATCATCCACCGCGGCCCCGACGAAGACGGGTATTTCGACTCCCCCGAGATCGGTTTGGCCAACCGGCGCTTGAGTATCGTCGGATTGCAAGATGGCCGTCAGCCAATCGCCAACGAAGACCGCTCGGTCCATGTCGTGTACAAC
>JAOAAM010000807.1 GCA_026418875.1 Gemmataceae bacterium
CTGCGGACCGCCTCGACCATCGCCTCGTCGCTCGGCGGTGGGATGACCTTTTCCACCAGCGACATCGCGGTATCACGGAGCAAGCCGGTGGGTTCTTTGGAGTTCGGCTGCCGATAGATAACTCCTCCGCTGACTTCCGGCGTGTCCTTGTTGATGCCGGCCAGGCGCAATGCTCGCGTATTCGCCACCGCCATGTGACCATCGTATCGCCGCAAGAACACCGGCCGATCTTTGACGTAACGGTCGATCAGTTCCGCCGTGGGCAGTTGGCCGTTCAATGCCCGATCGTGGTCCCACTCGCCGCCCAGCATCCATTGGTCGCGGGGCAGCTTGCGGTCGAATTCTTGCAGACGTCGGCCGAACTCCGCCTCGTCGGCCGCATCCTTCAGCGCGACTTGGCTCAATCGCAGCCCGCCCGAGAGGAGGTGAATGTGGGAATCGTAAAACCCCGGCACCACTCGCCGATTCCGCACATCAATCACCCGACGGGCCGACACCGCCTTGCCGAGCTTCTGCCACTGCTCGGCGGTAGCTACGAAGGCGATCCGCCCCTGGGCGATGCCCATCACCGCAGCTTCGGGTGCCTTCTCGTCACCCGTCCAGATCTTCGCATTGACGAGCAGCAAATCGACCGCGAGGGGGGTGTCGGCAAGCAATCCAGCGGTCGAGGCCAGAAGCACCAAGAGGGCCGCAACCATGCGTTGCATGATCCAATTCCTCCGCCGGCTCGACCGGCGTAGGTGCGACCGACGAGCGCGGCATGTCATAGGATATGTCAGCGGATTCTCCCGTGGAGCGACCGATCCGCGGTCGAACTCGGCACGGGTGATTGTCGTAGCTAAACTATTGCGCCCGGCCTGAGATTACGACCCATGCAAGGCAGTCCTGCTTCCCGCCCCGACCTCGCCGTCATCCGTGCCGCGCGAATGATGCGCGGTCTGGAGTGGCTGATGGTGCCCATCGTCGTCGCCCTGGGATTCATGCTTGCCTCGTTCTCCGTGCGGAATAGCGACTTCTGGATGCACCTGGCCACGGGTCGGCTGATTGCCGAGGGAAATTACGCCTTCGGCAAAGATCCCTTCAGCTTCGTCTCCGAGGGGCGGACTTGGGTCAATCACGCCTGGCTGACCGATCTGGTGTGGTGGAAGTTGTACAACCTGACACCGGAGCACGAGGCGGTCGTCGCCGTCAAGGCGGGCAGCATCGCGGCCCTGGCGCTGATCCTGCTTATGGCTTGTCGGCCCGTCTGTGGCGATGCGATCCCCCTGGGTTCCCGACCAGACCCCTCCCGCTGGGTTGCCGCCATCAGCGTCGGACTCGCTCTCGTGGCGATGGGGCCTCGGCTGCTTCTTCAGCCTGCTGTCGCCTCATTCGTTTTCGCCGGCGTCACTCTTTACGTGTTGCACCATTCGGAACGCTGGTCCGGCCGCGCTTTGCCCGTCATATTGGCCATCCTCTTCGCGCTCTGGGTCAACATGGATCAATGGTTTTTGATCGGCCCTAGCCTCGTCGCCTTGTACCTGGTCGGCGAATAGGCACAACGGCTGATCAAGGTGGGTGCCCCCCCGGCCGATCCAAGCCGGATCCGCTCGTTGGCTGCGGCCCTGGGTGTCGGGCTGGCCGCATGCCTGCTCAACCCCCATCACGTCGCTGCCTCTGTCTCTTATACACATC
>JAOAAM010000660.1 GCA_026418875.1 Gemmataceae bacterium
AGACAGTGTGTGGGATGCCGCCCTCGACGCCACCCAAAAAATGCTGCCCGCCCCGGTGCCGCAGACCAAAGCCTATCGCGAACTGCTCGACCGTCCCACGATCGACGCGGTGCTCATCGGATCACCCGATCATTGGCACGTCACCATGACCGTCGATGCCTGCCAGGCCGGCAAGCACGTGTATGTGGAGAAGCCGCTGACCCACGACCTCAGCGAGGGGTCGGCGGTGATCGAATCACAAAACCGCCACCGCCGCGTGGTCCAAGTCGGCACGCAGCAGCGGAGCATGCCGCATATCCAGAAAGCTGCCGAGATCGTGAAAGCGGGCCGGCTGGGGAAAATCCACAAAGTCCACCTCAGTTGGAACCGCAACAGCGATCGACTCCGCCGGACCCCCTTGAACATCAAACCGCAATCCGTGGATTGGAAAGCCTTCCTCGGCAAAGCACCGCAACAACCCTTCGATGAATACCGCTTCCGCAATTGGCGCTGGTTCTGGGATTTTGGCGGCGGTTTGCTGACGGACTTGATGGTCCATTGGATCGACGTGGTCCATTGGTTCTTGCAATTGGATCGCCCGCAGCGTGCCGTCACCACGGGCACATATCCCATGGCCAAAGGCATTTGGGAGACACCCGACACGATCCAGACCTTGCTGACATACAACGACGATCTGCTGGTTCACTTCGAGGGCACCTTCAGCAACAGCCACCACGGGTCGATGGTGACGTTCATGGGCGAGAACGGCACGCTGTACGTTGATCGTGGTCGGTACGAGTTCACGGCGCAGCGGGGCCGGGGCCAGGATGAATCGATGGTGTTGGGCAAGAACCCGGCCCACAAGGGTGCCGACTTTTACGACGAGCCAAACGGCGAACTGCTGCACTTGCAAGACTGGCTCGACAGCATCCGCGAGAATCGTCGCCCCAGCGCCCCGGCCGAGGCGGGCGTCGCCGCCGCCGCCGCCGCTCACCTGGGCAACATCGCCTTCCGGGAGAATCGTGTCGCGGAATGGAGCCGCGACGGCCGATGACGAAACCCGACGGCGATCACTCGACCGTCGGGCCGCACGATCCCTTTCACTTGACCAACTCCAGCGTCGCCCACAGCGAGGGGTCTTCCGCGAAGGGGAATTCCGCGCTCAGTGACAAGGTTTGTTCGCCCAATTCCAGATCGTGGACGGCGTAGAAGAAGCCCCAGCGCGGCTGCTCGTCGGGGTCGAAGCCGTGCAATGCTTCAGCCGGCAAGAAGGCCTCGAGGCGATAGCCTCCGGTGCGGGCAAGACGGCGAATCGGGACGTTGCCGCGGAACTCCGGCGCATCTTCCAAGGCCCGATTGATCCGAGTTTGAACAAACATCGGTTCGTCCTGATTTTCGCCCGCCCCTGCCGCTAAGAGGTGGAACTGATGGCAAAACCGGGTGGCTCGGTGCCCCGTACGATCGCTGCGGGTGTCGATCCAGATGGTGATGCCATCCGACCCCCGCGGTCGATCCGGTCGGCCTTGGGGTGCCGATTCCTTGCCACGCACGTCCACCTGCACGCCCAAGCCGAACTCATTCCAACCGAGGCGGACTTCGGCAAAATTTGTTTGTCCATCCATGGCTGCGAAGTTATGAATGAGGCAGTCCGGCGGCAGGTCCAACAGTTCCTCGCCGTCGATGCGGGGGATCGCCCGCTGATACCGGCAGGGGTAAGCCATGCGAAAGTAAAAGCGATTCGGAATAACGGTCATTCGCGATTCTCCGTATTGTTCGTTCTAATGAATCGAGCGTCGTTCAACGGGAGGTCAACATGCGTGTATTCGTGACGGGAGGGACGGGGCTGGTCGGTCGTCGCTTGCTCGGGGAACTGAAAGCGAAAGGGCACGAGGCGGTCGTGTTGACCCGGCAAGACCCGACTGGCCGCACCGACGCGGAGTATGTTCGGGGCGATCCAACCCAGCCGGGTGCGTGGCAGCAAGTCGCCGCCGAATGTGATGCCATCATCAACTTGGCTGGTGAGGGCATTTTCAATCGCCGATGGAACGACGAATTCAAGAAGCTGGTTCGCGACAGCCGGATCCTGGCGACCCGACACTGCGTCGAGGCGTTGAAGAAAGCCCCGCGACGGAGTGACGGCAGCCCGAAGGTTCTGGTGAATGCCTCGGCCATCGGCTACTACGGTGCCCGCGGACCTGAACCTTTGGACGAGTCGGCGGCCCCGGGTGCCGGTTTTCTCCCCTCGGTCTGCGTCGAGTGGGAACTGCCCGCGCGAGCCGCCGAAGCCGACGGCGTCCGCGTCGTGCTGGCCCGCATCGGCGTGGTGTTGGATCGCCACGGTGGGGCCTTGGGCAAGATGCTCTTACCATTCAAACTTGGTGCCGGCGGGCCGATCGCCTCGGGCAAGCAATACATGTCCTGGATCCACAATGCCGATGTCGCGGGTTTGCTGGTGTTTGCCCTGGAGAATTCGGCCGTCACTGGGCCGATGAATGTGACCGCCCCGAAGCCCGTCACCAACAAAGAATTCGGCAAGGCCTTGGGACGAGCGCTGGGGCGGCCGGCCCTGGTGTGGACACCGGGCTTCGCCTTGCGCATCATGCTGGGCGAGGGGGCAGAGATTATCACCACGGGGCAAAACGTGCTGCCGAAAAAGGCCCTCGACTTGGGCTACGCGTTCCGCTTCCCCGAGATCGACGCGGCCTTGGCCGACGTGCTCGCCCAACCGACACGAGCCGCTGGCTAACCCCGCCGTTTCGCCGCGATCAACTCAAGCAACGCCCGGTGCGGCTCCGCGAATTTCGCCAACCCCTCGCGCATGAGAGTTTCTTCGAGCCGCACCATGTCCACCTTCGCGTCGATTTCAGCAAGGATGTCATCCGGGGGCATCTGATCCACCTGCCGCGTGAATGTCAGGCCGCTCGCTTCGACGGCAGCGTTGGTCGCCGGTGGGTTCGTTTCGATGTCCGAACCGGCAAACGCCGCCACGTACTTCCACGGCGCGTCTTCCGGCTTCTTCGTGCCGGTGCTGGCGAAGACAATCTCTTGTTTGAGCGGCAGCTTCTTGTCCGCCCAGAATTCCTGATTCAGCCGCCACAGACGCTTGGCATTCACGATGCCGACAAGCCCCTGTGCTCGGGGCGAAAGTTCGGGGACGGCTTTCTCGGTGTAGACGTCGAGCCGGGAAACAAAAATGCTGTACACCGACTTGAAGCGATCCCGACTCGGCAACCGCTGTGCGCCGCGCCAGATGGCGTCGCGAGCCGCCTCGTACTGCCGCCGCGAGAACACCAAGGTCACATTCAGCGGGATCCCGAGCGAGGCGAGTTCTTCGAGCGCGGCCAGACCGCCGGGGGTGGCCGGCACTTTCAACATCCGGTTCCGGTGCCCGGCACTCCACTTCCGCCCCAATTCGACGTATCGCCGAGCTTTCTCCTCCACGGTCAGCGTGCAACTCACATCTTCCAACAACGGATCCAACTCAAAGCTCACATAACCGTCGTCGCCGCGAGTCGCCTCGTACACCGGCAGGAACACTTCTTGGGCACGTCGGACCAGTTGGTCGGTCATGGCCCAGGCGACCGCCTCGTCGTCCAGACCTTCCGCGAAATGCCGCCGCAAGTCCGAGTCGAATCGCCCTGTCTTGATCAGGTCCGCGATGATGATGGGGTTGGACGTAGCTCCGGTCGCCCCCAACTCTCGATACCGCCGAATCTCAGTTGGGTCCACCGAATCGACCCACAACTTGGTGCCGGTCGCAATCAACGACTGCAAGGGACTGGTCATCGCCTGGCCCTCCGAAGTTCACACTGTCAGTGTACGAGGGCCGGGACTCGAATTCGCGGCTTCGTTGACGACCTCCCGCTGGCGGATCCGGGATACACCCTGTGTGCTAAACTTGAGACGCGGCAGTGTGATGGGTTCGTCCATGGAATCGCGCCTTACCGTGCCGATTGGCAGCCTCGAATTGGTGACGCCCGCGTCGCTATCCGCCGATGCGTCATTCGACTTGACGAGTCCCGGATTCCGCATCGAGAGAGAGCTGGCCCGAGGCGGGATGGGTCGAGTGTTCGTGGCCCGAGACTTGAGCTTGGGCCGTGAAGTGGCCATCAAAATTCTTCTACCCGGTCGGGAGCGCGAGCGATTTCTGGAGGAAGCTCGCATCACGGCCCTGTTGCCACATCCGAACATCCCGCCCGTTTACGCCGTCGGCGAACTCCGCGATGGCACACCGTGGCTGGCGATGAAGCTCATCCACGGCGAAACCCTTGCCGACCTGCTCGACTCGGGGCAACTTTGCTCCGATCGTCTGCCGCGCATGCTCAACATCTTTGAGCAAGTTGCTCAGGCCGTCGGATTTGCCCACAGCCGACGGATCATCCACCGCGACCTGAAGCCTTCGAACGTGATGGTAGGTCAGTTCGGCGAAGTGCAAGTCATGGATTGGGGACTGGCGAAGGAACTCGACCACGAGCGGATCGCCCCGCAAGGGGAGCATTATCCCGACGCCGTGGACCAAACGCTCGCCGGCACGGTGATGGGCACGCCGGGTTACATGGCACCGGAACAAGCCCGCGGCGAATCCGTCGATACCCGAGCCGACGTCTTCGCCTTGGGATCCATTTTGGCCCATATCCTCACCGGTCAGCCAGCCTTTACGGGAAAAACATCGGAGGAGACGATCACCCGGTCGGCCCATGCGGACCTGAGCGAGGCCATCCGCCGACTCGATTCCTGCGGGGCGGATGCCGAGTTGATCGGCTTGGCCAAACGCTGCCTCGCCCCCCTGCCGGTTGCTCGGCCCCACGATGCCCAGGCGGTGGCAGCCGAGGTGGCGGCGTATCGCCTCGGCGTCGAGGCTCGCCTGCGGCAAGCCGAAACCGATCGTGCCCGGGCAGAGACCCGGGAAGCCGAACGAGCAAAACGCCATCGCATCCTCGTCTGGTCCGGCGGACTGCTGACCCTCGTCCTCCTGGCCGGGTTGCTCGTGACACGCTGGCAGATGAACCGCGCCGTCATCGCGGAATCCAAAGCCCGGCAGAGCGAGCAACTCGCCCTCCAAGAACGCGATGCCAAGGAACTCGCCCTGCAAGCCGAGACCAAAGCCCTCGCGGACAAAACCTCCGCCCTGCAAGCCGAACGTGAGGCCAAGGCCCTCGCGGAACAACGACGTCTCCAAGCCGAGGCCAACCTCGCTTTCGCCCGGAAGGGCAATGAAATCCTCGGGGCGGTCTTCCGCAATCTGGATCCCTCGGCCAATTACGCCACCGTCGCCGAATTCCGCAATGCCCTGAAACAAAACCTATTGAACGCCGTTCGCGAACTCGACGACACTTCGATTGGCGACCCAGTCGATGTCGCAGAAATGCTGAATACCCTCGGCGTCTCGTTGATGAGCATGGGAGAGGCCTCCTCGGCACTCGCAGTGTTTGGCAAGGCGCAAAAAACCCTCGAATCCCACTTGGGGCAAGAACACCCCAAGACGCTGAACGTGTTGAATAACCTCGCTTCCGCCTACCAAAGTAGCGGTCAATTCCAGAAAGCCCTCCCCCTCTACGAAACGGTTCTCGAACGGCGCAAGGCCCGACTCGGTATCGAGCATGACGATACCCTGACCAGCATGAACAACCTGGCCTCCGCGTTCCGCCAGGCCGGCTTATTTCACAGGGCGCTGCCGCTGTACGAAGAGACGTACAAACTCCGCAGTGCCATGCTCGGGGCGGACCATCCCAACACGCTGACCAGCCTCAACAACCTTGCCGTCGCCTGCCGGGATGTTGGCAACGTCAACAAAGCGCTCTCCCTCTACGAGGAATCCGTCCAACGGCACACCAAGCGTTTCGGCCCCGACCACCCCGAAACCTTGAACGCCATGAACAACCTGGCGACCGGTTACTACGAAACGGGGCAGCCGCAAAAGGCGGTCAGCGTGCTCGAAAACATCTTGAAGATCAGCAAAGAACGAATGGGGCCTGACCATCCCGAGACGCTCGCCACGATGAACAACCTGGCGATGGCTTATCACGCTGTCCAACAAACATCGAAGTGCCTGGCCTTGTTCGAGGAAACTCTCAGCGGGCGCAAAGCGAGGCTCGGCCCCGATCATCCGGACACCCTGATGAGCATGAACAACTTCGCCACGATCCTCCAACTCTCGGGTCAGGCCGATCGGGCCATCCCGCTGCTGCTCGACGTCGCCAGGCTCCGGTCCGCCAAGCTCGGCGACGACCACCCCGACACGTTAGTCACCTTGAACAACCTGTCGACAGCCTACCGAGCCATCGGCCAATTGGACAAAGCCATCCCCATCCTCGAAAACGTGTTGGCCCGCCGCACCACGACGCTCGGCCCTCAGCACCCGGAGACGCTCGGCACCCTCAACAATCTGGCCATCATGTACCGGGACAGCGGCCGACTTGATCAAGCCCTCGCCTTGCTCGAGGAGGCCGCCACGCGGATCGGGAAGCAGCAGACCAATCATCCGTACTCCTGGCAAGTTCTGGCCAACGTCGTCAATTTTCACGAGGCGGCGAATCGACTTGACCGCGCCGAGCATTGGCGAAAGCAACGGCTGGCCATCGTTCGAGATCGGGGCGAGGGGCAATCCCTGGTTTACGCGGCGGAACTCGTCGGACTGGGACTCAATCTGCTCCGCCAACAAAAATGGACGGAAGCGGAACAGTGCTTCCGCGAGGGCCTCGATATTCGCGAGAAGAAAGCGCCCGACGAGTGGACCACCTTCAATACCATGTGCCTCCTGGGGGCGGCCCTGCTCGGTCAGGAAAAGTACGTCGAAGCCGAGGCGCTCTCGGTGATCGGATACGAGGGACTCTTGGCGCGTCAAAGCCTGGTCCCGTCCGGTCACCAAATCCGTATTCGAGAGGCGCTCGACCTTCTGATCTCCATTTACTCCTCGATGGGCAAAACCGAGGAAGCCCAGAAGTATCGACGAAAGCGAGAGGAATTTCAGGGAGTTTCACCTCCCAACCCCCAATGAAGGTGCGGGGCGAGAGTTGATCGCCCCGAGTCGCCATCCCGGCATGAAGACGTGACCTTCGGCAGCGGCCGCGCCTTCGTTCAACTTTTGACAGCCCGTTCGTGGCGTCCATTTCTCAATTCTTGGGAAGGTCGAACAACGGTGAGTCCGACAAAAAAGACGCCGAAAGCGCGGCTTTTGTTAAGTCCGGGGACTCGGTAAAATGCACAGGATGTTGTGAGTCGAGGCTCGGGGTAATCATTCCCGCTGCAAGGCGGAATTGTGCTCCCCGAGTCTTTTCACTATAAGGGGCGGGATGTTGTTGCTTCCATATCGCGGAGGTCGTCATGGCTGACCCGAACATGCGCACCCCCTACGACGAGGTGCCCTACGCCAGTTACTCATTTCCCGAGACGCACCCGGACCGGATGGCGACGGTCGCGCACTTGTTCAATTTGAAGCCGGTTTCTCCCGATCGCTGCCGGGTGCTGGAACTGGGTTGTGCCAGCGGCGGCAACCTGGCCCCGATGGCCTCTCTGTATCCCGACAGCGAATTCATCGGTATCGACCTGTCTCGCGTCCAAGTGGAGCAGGGCAAGCAACTCTGGGAACCTTTGAACCTGAAGAACCTGGAATTGCGCCATGCCAGCATCATGGACGTGGACGAGTCGTACGGGAAATTCGACTACATTATCTGCCACGGCGTCTTCTCTTGGGTTCCCACCGAAGTTCAGGACAAAATCCTCAGCATCGCGCGGGATCACCTTACGCCGAATGGCATCGCCTACATCAGCTACAACACGCTTCCCGGTTGGCACATGCGGGGCATGATCCGGGACATGATGCGCTATCACGCGCTCCGCTTCAAAGACCCGGCGACCCGAGTGGCCCAAGCGCGCGCCTTGCTCGACTTCCTTGCGAAGAGCGTCGGCAACGACGCCAACAACCCCTACGCCACGCTGCTCAAAGTCGAAACCGAATTCCTCAAGCAGTCGGAGGATTGGTATCTGTACCACGAGCACTTGGAGGAGATCAACGCCCCGATGTACTTCTACCAGTTCGTCGAGCGGGCACAACAATTTGGATTGCGTTTCCTCGGCGAGTCGATGGTTCGGCAGATGGTTCCGGGTAACTACCCGCAAGAAGTGGAGCAGGTGTTGCAGCGCTTGGCGCCGAACATCATTTACATGGAACAGTACATGGACTTTTTGCGGAATCGGATGTTCCGCCAGACGCTGCTTTGCCGGCCGGAACTCGAACCGCAATACGCCTTGAACCCGGATCGCTTGCTGGGGTTGCACGTCGCCAGCCCGCTGAAGCCGGAGAACAAGGAGCCGGACACGAAGACGAACGCTCAAGAGACGTTCAAGATGCCGGTGGGCACGGCCAACGTGCAGATCACCGAACCGCTGTGCAAAACGGCGATGATGATCCTGGTGGAGCGGTACCCCGCGTCGATCGAGTTCGGCGAGTTGTGCTTGGAGGCGCGTCGTCGGCTGACGCCGCTGATGGCCAATCCGGACGACATCACCAAGAACCGCGACCGACAGATCATCGGCCGGATGATCCTCCAGTTTTACATGTCGCTGGTGGATCGACTGGTCGAGTTGCGGAAGGTGCCGGTCCCGGTGTACACCAAGGTGAGCGACCGGCCGGTCACTACACCGCTGGCCCGGCGGCAAGCATCGACGGGCCGCGCCGCAACCAACCTGAAGCACGAGTTGGGGACGCTTGGCGAATTCGAGCGACACATTCTGCGGCACCTGGATGGAGAGCACGACAAGGCCCGACTCACGGACATCCTGGTCGAGATGGTGGCCCTGTCTCTTATACACATCT
>JAOAAM010000040.1 GCA_026418875.1 Gemmataceae bacterium
GATGTGTATAAGAGACAGAGCCTAGGCCGATCAACCAGGGCTAATGTCAAGCGACCAGTCGATGCGGGGCGGGTTGGTGCCCGGGACGCAGGCGTACTGACTGAAATCGGTGACTCCCTCGTCCCGGAGAAAGTCTTCGTCAATAAGCGTTCGGCCCGTGATCTCTCCCGGCGATTTGCGGAATAATCGGAGCACGCAATCGACGAGGATGTCCGGCTTACGCCACAACTCCGGTCGGCCCAGTTGCCAATGGATCGTCGCTTGACTTTCGATCATCGTCGCCGGCCAGAGCGAGTTGACCGCGATGTTTTCGGCTCGAACCTCTTCCGCCAAGCCGACAGTTAGCAGCGTCATGCCCAGCTTCGAGATGGCGTAGGCGATTTTGCCGACTGCCAACCGAGGCTCCAGCGGCGGCGACATGTTGATGATGTGGCCGAATCGTTGCCGCATCATGATCGGAAGGACCGCCCGGCAACAGAGAAACGCCCCGCGGGCATTCACGTCCATCACCAGGTCGAAACGCTTCGCTGGTGTTTCGAGCAGCGGCTTCCAGAACAACGCCCCGGCATTGTTGATGAGGAAGTCGATGCGCCCGAAGCGTGCTTCCGCCTCCCGCGCCATGGCGTCGATCTGTTCCTCGAAGCGTACATCCACGACGAGGGGCAGTGCCGAAACCCCGAGTTTTTCCACTTCTTCGGCCACGCTGTAGATTGAGCCGGGCAATTCCTCGCGGGATGTGGTGGATTTCGCGGCGATCACCACGTGGCAACCGTGGCGTGCCAAGCCCAAGGCCATCGCCCGGCCGATCCCTCGGCTGGCCCCCGTGACGAGAGCAACCCGATCGCGAAGGTCGATCATCGCTGATCCTTCCTTGTGGGGTCACGCTTGCGGAACCCGTGGTCACCGCTCGGCGGAGATTCCGGGTTGCGCCTCGACCGCCCAACGCTCCAGTAAACCAGGGTCCGGCGGCGGAGCGTGATGTAGCTCCCGTGGTCCTCGACGCCATGGAGCCGCAATCCACTGCAGCCAACGAGCGAACTGGTCCACATAACGGTAACGCCGAGCGCTCATCCGCTCCCGCATCGCCTCCAACCAGTGAGCGCGATCCCGCGCATACTGTAACAACTCCTCGAATCGACGCTGCAACTCCTCGTGCCGCCGCGACAGTTCGGTCCATCGAGCCTCGGCGTCTTCGGCCTGTCGCTCCCATTCGAGCGCTTGGCGAAAAGCGATGGCAGACACCCCTGCCTGGGGCGGCGATTGCGTCGGTCGCGGGAATTCACCCGCCTCGGAAAGCTGGTCGTACATTTGGATCCAAGGCTGCGGCAGCCCCGCCTCCTCCAAAGCGGCCCGATTCATCCCGTGGTGACGCAAATTGGCCTGACGTCCTCCGTCGGCTCGAGCCAACGATTCGTCATCGGGATTTGGCAAGCCGCAGAACGCCACGACTCGACGCAAGTGCGACGCGGGTGCCTCCAGAATCGCCTCGTAATGACACACCACGCAGTCGACCAGCGGGAGAGACCGGAACAATCGCTCGTGATAGTCCAGCCATAAGCGCAAACCGGTCCACAACGACAGGCCGTCCCGTCGCGTCAGGGAACAGGCCACCTCTACCGGATTGCGAACGCAGAGGACGACGCGGAGGTCAGGCCAGAGCGATCGCCAGAAGTCCAGGGTGATGGTGGTGCGTGGATCCTTCCAGCCCCAAGGCTCTCGAAGGTTCATTTTTTCCGGCAGGGCAGCAGCCGCGCGGCGGATCTCATCCAACCGTGGATCGGAGATCCAACCGTCGGGCCACGTCGGGGGTGCCGACCAAGAGCCGCCAAACGAGCCGAGCAGTAATTCGTTGATGTGAACGAACTCGAGGTTTTCCCAGAATCCCTCGGGATTATCGAACGCCGGACCCATGAGCTTTTCGGTCGGCCCCAACTCCAGGCCGAGCAGATTCAGCATGCGGGTCAGCATCGACGTGCCGGAGCGATGCATGCCGACGATGGCGATGGGCATGGCGGAAGCCTCCGTGCTTGAACCGAGACCTTCGTTCCCAAATCAGACTCGCACTGATCGTGAGACATTCCTGAGAAATATCTCAGAGAGCAGGTCGCGTGGAATTGGCCATACCATACGAAAATTCGGCAAGGGTGGAAACACACATGGGGCAGCCCCGGATCCGACCGTGGCCACCCCAAGGAAGCCTCACCTGAGAGAGGCGGTCATTTCGATCGCCAAGGGGCCGTGCCTTGACCGATCAGGTAACCAAACCGCTGCCGGATTTCGTCCGGCGACTTCCCAGCGACCTGGGCAATTCGATGCAACATCCCGGCGTCGTCGAAATCGCGTCGGTCCAGCCGGTGCATGTAGTGACGTGCCACTTCGTAAATCTCACCGTGAACCTCGACCTTTCGCGTCGGAAGTCGATCGCGCCCTTTGAAGATTTCGGAGAAGTGCATCGGCAACATCTTCCCCTGGTGGAAGCTGATGAGCGCCCCGTCGCGATCCTCGGGCCGCTCCGAAAGCAAGTATTTCACCGCGCAATAGCCCAGGTTGCGAGTGTACTCGACATCGAAGGGGATCGGGTCGGCACAGCGTAGTTCATAACCAAGGTCTTTATCGACGAAGGTGGTCTTAATGCCGACCTCGGCTCCGTACACGGTTAGGGCATCTTTCACCATTTTGGCGAACTCGATTTCGCCGAGCCGGGGATGGCCGAACGGGTCCAGTTCGATCTTGCCGTAGACAGCTCCGGTGGGGTAATCCATGTGCCGGGCCAGTTCTTCCATGGCGGCTTCGAGTCGGCGAACGCCGATCCCCTCGATCAGGCCCTCGGCAAGGACGACAATGCCGTACTCTTTGCCGATCGCCTTCCGTTTGAGCATCGTGCCGAGGATGATGTCGATGACTTCGCGGAAATGGATTTTGGCGCCGGGTTTTTTCCCTTCGGCTGGGGCCTCTTCCGGTTCATCGGGGCGATCGTCGAACTCCTCGGGGATGATGGTCAGGTGCGCGGCCGCGGATTTCCCGATCCCCAAGGCGAGATGGCCCGCCGCACGGCCCATGCTCACGACGATGTACCACCGGCCCGTGGTCTTCGCATCCTCCGCCAAGGCCTTCACCAACTCCACCCCCTTGTGCCTCGCCGTCTCGAAGCCGAACGTGGGCGTCCAGCCGGGCAGCGGGATGTCGTTGTCGATGGTCTTGGGGACATGGGCCACGCGCAAGGCACCCTGAGAGGCCTGGAAAATTTTGTTGGCCGAGAACGCGGTGTCATCCCCACCGATCGAAACCAGATGCGTCACGCCGAGCTTCTGGAAGCATTCCATCACTTCGGGTAGTCGGTCGCGGCCAACCTTGTCATCTTTCTTCGCCGGGTTGGTCCTCGACGTTCCCAGAATGGATCCGCCCTTGTCATACACGCGAATCACTTGGTCGATGGTCAGTTCCCGCACCCGAGAGGTATCACCTTTCACCAGCCACTTGTACCCATCGGGAATGCCCAGGACCGTGAAGCCACGATTGACCGCTTCGATGGTCGCGGCACTAATCACCCCGTTGATCCCCGGAGCGGGTCCGCCGCCGACCAGAATCGCCAATTTTTTTCGGGTCGTGTCTGCCATGATCTCACCTGACTTTCTTCAGGGAATCGACGCCTTGTCGATTCCTTCAACCATGTCAGGATGTTGGCCCCGCGATGGATTTCAAGGGAGGGGGCGGTGCGAAAACCATGCACGCCTCGGGATGAGTATTCGTCACGGAAGATTGGAGTCAATGCTTGCGCCGCCCAATTCAGCACAACGGAGTCGATTGGGTTCGACAATCGGACCAGACACAGCCTCAGCGCGGTCGAAAAAGCAGGATTTCCGTTCGATGCGGCGGCAACGACTCGCGTTCGGGGATCGGCGGAGGGGAATATCCCATGCCCAATGAGGTGATCTTGCGACTCGAAAGCCAACTGATGCGGTGAGCTTTCAAGGAATCGCGCAAATAATTTGCGACCGCTTCGCTTTGCTTCAGGGTCAGCATTTGAGCCGCCTGGCCGGGCAGCTCTTTCGACTCCGGATTCAAGTAGGAGACCACGACGATTTCAGTCTCGCTTGACTTTCCGTTTTCGAACCAAGACGACAAATTGCTCAAGTGCTGCCGTCCTTCAGCGGATAACGTACAAGTTCCCGGTTCAAACAGATCTCGGACATCGAACACCCGACGGTCGCAGTCTCGATCCGGCCGATAAAGGATCGCCAAGGTGTCTTCCACATAGTTCCGCACCAAAGGCATGCGTTTGATGGCCTCGGCATCCTGCTTCAATGTCGCAAACGCCTCTTTGCCTTCATTCAGGGCTTCTTGCGTCTTCTGTAGACTTTGCTGGGCTTGGAGGACCATCTCTTGGATCAGCTTGACGAGGCGGACCAATTCGACGTGAGCTTCATCCGTTCGCACGAGCTTCGAGATGGTACCTTGGCCTTCCCGCAGGTCGCTCAAGGTGCGAGTGGCCTCCGCGACGAGATCCGTCAAGGCTCGCGGTTCCGCGACAGCAATTTCGTCCCCGTCCGACAGCAGCCGGTTTTTCTGTTGGCCGGGTTCGATGTTCAATACCTTTGCCCCGAACATCCCATCGCTGACGACCTGCAAGCGCGAGTCGCTTGGCATCAGCGGCTGGAACCGTCGTTTGACTTTGAATCGAACGACGATGCGTTGAGTCGGGTCATCCACGGGGATATCCACGGCCGTGACGTGCCCCGCCTCCAAGCCACGGTAGCGCACGGGAGTGCCGCGCTCGATCCCATGAACTTGTTGGAAGCCGGCATGAAGCTCGAAAGTGTCGTCGAACAGGCCGCGCCGAGTCCCGATTTGGTAGGCGGCCCAACCAACCAGACCGAAGGCAATTAGCACCACCGATCCCAAGGCGATGGCTTGAATCCGTGACAGGGAGCGGGACACGGCAAATCCTCAGCGGATACGAGAATGGCGACGCAAAAGCCACGTCGCTCAATGTATCAGAGGACCGGGGCGTGCCGGATTGGGGCCCACCGGATCGCCGTATGCCGGTTCACTGCATTCCGGATCGCTGAATACCGGTTTGCCAGATCCTGGCTCGCCGCGATACCTCCCCTAATAGTATCTCGTGACTCCGCGGAAATATTGCGCGCCGAGACATCGGGAGGCGATTTTTTCTGCCAAGAGAACTCAGGACGAGGCCACCTCGACTGGCCGGCCCGTCTTGGCCGAATCCAACACAGCATCCAACACTAGGCCGGTTCGCTGGGCATCGCGGAAGGTCGGCTGAGCGAGATTCCCGCTCGCCAAGCCTTTGATGAAGTCGGCCACTTGATGAACAAAGGAGTGCTCGTAGCCGATTTGCAAACCGGGAACCCACCAATTCGCCATGTAAGGATGTTCACCGTCGGTCACATGGATGCTGCGCCATCCACGGGTGAGGCCGCCATCGCGATGGTCGAAATACTGCAAGCGGTGCAGGTCATGGAGATCCCAGAAGATGCTGGCGTGTTCGCCGTTGATCTCGAAGGTGTACAGAGCTTTGTGTCCGCGGGCATAGCGGGTGGACTCGAAGTTGGCCAATGAGCCGTTCTTGAATCGGCCGAAGAAGATGCATGCGTCGTCGATGCCCACCTTTTCGACTTTGCCCGTGAGGTTGTGCTTCCGCTCCTTGACAAATGTTTCGGTCAGGGCGGTGACGGTGGCCATGTCCCCGTTCAGCCAAAGGGCGGTGTCGATGCAATGGGCGAGCAAGTCGCCGCTGACACCGCTGCCCGCTGCCGCGACGTCAAGCCGCCACAGGGCCGTTCCGCCTTGCGGTAGTTCGGGATTGATGGTCCAATCCTGGAGGAATTTGGCGCGGTAGTGGAAGATGCGGCCGAGTTTTCCTTCGTCGATCAGTTGTTTCGCCAAGGTCACGGCCGGGACACGGCGGTAGTTGTACCACACCATGTTGGCGACGCCGGCCTTCTCCACCGCCTCGACCATTTCCCGCCCTTCGGCCCCGTTCATGGCCAACGGTTTTTCGCAGAGCACCATCTTCTTGTTCGCCGCACAAGCCAGCGCGATCTCTTTGTGCAAATTGTTCGGCACGCAGATGTCCACGCAGTCGATGTCTGGCCTTTCCACCAATTTCCGCCAATCCGTTTCGACTGACTCGTAGCCCCAACGGTCGGCAAATGCCTTGACCTTCGCCTCATCCCGGCCGCAAGCCGCCTTCAGCACCGGCCGCATCGGCAAGTCAAAGAAATGATTTACCTTCGCATAGGCATTGGAATGAGCACGGCCCATGAACCCATAACCGATGATGCCGATGTTGAGCGGTTTGGTCATCGTGTGTCTCCTCCAAGATTGGTGGTGAGGCGTCGGGTTTGATGTTCTAACGGATTGTCGGCCGCGAAAATCGAACAGGCAGATACGTCACGCGGACAGCGGTGGGGCGGCTCGGGTGCTCAGGGAACCCGCCGGACCGAGCCTGCCCTCGTCATTCACTCCAGCCGTGGGCCTCACGGACGGCGATCATCGTCGCGAGGATGCTGTTCCAAGTCTCGGGCTTCATCATGACGTCGTTGGGGAACATGCAGCCATCCCAGCAGATGTGCCGGATTTTCTGCAACACGTTGCCGTAGCTGTCCCTCAGCCAGAAGCCCGCGTGTTTGGGAATGTTGAGCTTCCCGTTCGGATCGTTGGGCAAGCAATGACGGCCCGTCTTGTCGTGGGTGCCCGAGCCTTTGACGGTGGCGTCGTTCTGCGCGACGTGGAAGTCGATCGTCCAAGGCCGCAGGGCCGCGGTGAGGGTCTTCAAGGCTTCGTCGAGCCGGGCCTGATCCTTCCAGTCGAAATCCGGCGGCAGGATGGCGTCTTCGGGGGCGTTGTAGCCCACGGTGTAGAGCAATGTATGGGCCATGTCGGCTTGGAAACCCAGAATGCCGGGCCGATCCGTCAGCTCGATCAGCTGGAGCATGCGTTTCCAGGAGTGCATGCCGCCCCAACAAATTTCACCCTCGGCGGCGAGCCGTTCGCCGTGATTCGCGGCGATGAGGCAGGCTTCGCGGAAAGTACGGGCAATCTTTTTCTGATTTCCCTCGGGATCGCTCAACCAATCCGTGGGCGAGCAAGCCGAGTCGATGCGAACCACGCCATCCGGCCGCACCCCCAAGCTGCGAAGGCGTTCGGCAATCCGGCAGGCTTTGTGGACCTGTTCGACAAACTTATGCCTTTCCGCCTCGTTGCCCATCGCCGACCCGCCGCCGGTCGGCGGCCACACCGGAGCCACCACCGATCCGATGACCAGCCCGCGTTGTTGCACCTTCTCCGCAAGGCGTTTGAGGTCATCATCCGTCGAGTCGATGTCGACATGCGGGGCGAAGAGGAAAAGGTCCACACCGTCGAATCTCACGCCATTCACGTTGGCTTGGGCGGTGAGATCCAACATGGTGTCCAAGTCGATGGCGGGTTCCGCACCAGGGGAACCTTTACCGACCACGCCGGGCCACGCGGCATTGTGCAATTTCGGGAAATTGTTCGCCATGGGAGAGATCCTCAGTTGCTGCGGATTCTGGCGGATAGGTAAGGCACCACGAGGCGGCAGCCGTGGTGTATCACTTGACCTTTTTGTGGTCGCCGACGTTGGGAGCGTGCGGGTTCACATCGGGTCCGAAATATCGCAAAGTCACCAGCGGTTCGCTGCCGGTGTTGACGAATGTGACGCCGTTGCGGGCTGCCGCTTCCGTGACGAAATACTCGTCCTCCGTCAATTCGCCAAAGCGAATCATCACCGGGGTCTGCAAGTTGTGCTTGCCGATCTTGCCGCACCCCTGCACCGCCACCAAGCCATACGCCCCGTTATCCTTGATGGTGCAGGTCGCTCCCGGCATCACCGTGAGTTCCTTCGCGCTGAACAACTCTTTGCCCTTCACCTTGCCATAAACAATCCAGCGATCGACCCAACCGTCCCCCTGCTCGGCGACGATCGGTTCGAGATAGTGGTGGTCTTTGAAATTCGGATCGACGTTCCCTTCCCAGTCCAAGGCATCGACGATGTACTGCAAATCTTGATGCTTTTCTTTCGGGAAGTCCTTGGTCAACAGCGACCAGGGCACGTAGCGACCTTCCACCATCGATTGATACATCGCGAAAACGTCGGACCCCCACTGCGGCTCATAGGTGACGAGGGAGCCAGGGGCATGCAACACACACGGCGGCACCAGCCAGCCCGTGCCGGGTTGCAAGCGATACGCC
>JAOAAM010000085.1 GCA_026418875.1 Gemmataceae bacterium
GGTCGGAACAACCCGGGGGGCACGGCCTCTCATTCGCCCCTTGATCATCGTGTCCTCCCAACGTTGGCTCATCGCTCGCCCGCCGATTCGTCACTCAGCCGTCACCCGGTCATGGAATGAAGATAAACTCCTTGACGTTCCACAGGACGTGCGCCAGGGCCGACCAAGTCTCGACTCGATCGCTGCCGTGCTGTTCGACGAATTGCTTGGCCGTTCGCCGTTCGGTGTCGTCGGGTGGGCGGCAGAAGGCGGCCAGGTACATTTGCTCGATTCGCTGTTCCGGCGGGTCGTCTCGGGCATGCAGCGCGGCCCCCCAGCGAGCGGCGAGCTGGTGCACCAACGGATCGTTCATCAAAACCAACGCCTGGGCCGGGACGTTGGACTGGGCCCGGCGGCCATTCGTGGAGAATGGGGCGGGCATGTCGAACGCCAGCATCCACGGGGAGAGAAAATTCCGACGCACCGCAATGTAAATGCTTCGCCGACCGGCCCCATCGAGCGGACCATTGACGCTTGGGCGGCCA
The DNA here is from genome assembly GCA_026418875.1 of Gemmataceae bacterium. Lineage (GTDB taxonomy): Bacteria > Planctomycetota > Planctomycetia > Gemmatales > Gemmataceae > CAKZUU01. The sequence continues at coordinate 525 of JAOAAM010000085.1, forward strand.
ATCTCTCCCGCGATGTTGCCCAGGTAGATCGGGACACTCGGCCCCAAGTGCTTCCGGTCGAGGCGACCGCTAATGGCCAGCATCGCGTCCCGGATCGCCTCGCCCTCCAGCCGCTTCAGCCTCGGTCCCCGGATCAGCGAACCGTCTTCCCCGACGCTGGGGCTGCGATAGGTCCGCGACAAAACCACCTCCCGAATCAATCGCTTGATCGACCAGCCACCTTCGTTCACGAACCAATCTGCGAGGTAGTCGAGCAAATCCGGGTTCACGGGACGTTCCCCCATGACCCCGAAGTCGTCGACCGTCGGGACAATGCCACGACCCAACAGATGTTTCCAGACACGATTGACCATGACCCGACCGATCAGCGGGTTGATCCGCGGATCGACGAGTTGAGCGGCAAGCTCCAGCCGGCCGCTGTTCGGGGCAACCAAAGGCTCCGGCCCGCCAAGGGCTTCGAGGAAGCGGCGGGGAGCGATCGGACCCGTCGCCGACGGAGCGCCTCTCGGCCGGACATGATCATCGACCCCATTGAAATCCCAAATCGCCGGTGCCCAACGCGACTCCCAAGGGACGTTCGCGGCGAGTGCCTCCTGCTGCCGCATCAGTTCGCGAACCGTGTCGTGCAGCGGCCGAAAGTCGCTCACGCCGAACAACTCCGGCTGTCGGCAGAGCAGATCCGCCAAGGGAACGACCCACGGTGACCGATCGTCGCCTTGTGCGAGCGCATCGAGGACGCGGATCAGCCACGCCTGGTAGGCCGTTGCCAACGCCTCCGCCGATGCGGGGGTGCCCTGGTGCCGCAGAGCTTCTCCCCACGGTCGTGGCGGCGGCGGTTCGTGCTCGGATTCTCGGAATTCGCCGACGGCGAAGTCCTGCTCGTTGGTCGGCCAAACCTCTAAATGCAGCCGATGACCCTGGTAAACGTCCAAGTCCATCGGGACCCATTGCCACCGGCCGGCTGTGTCGAAGTCCCGCACCAGGCGGCTGTGCAATGGTCCCTCGATCAGTTTGTGCGAGTCGACCGCGGCATAAATCCGCCCCTGACCCCGGACCCAAACCCAGACTCGCTTTTGGCTGGTGCGAAACTTGATCGAACGAAGCAGATAACCGTACCGGGGTCGGCCCTTTCCCAACGCGCCATAATCGCTCTCGGTGCCCGGAGGGGTGCGAAGTCGATTCCAGAACGGATCACGGCGGAACTCGCCGGGAACGGAAAAGCCGACGATGGGCCGTGCCGCCCCTTGCCCCCAGATCACGCCGCCTTGCCCCATGAAACTCGGCCCGTCCGACTTCCACACCGGCGGGTGGAGGTCGGTCGGCCTGCCCGCTTCACCGTCGTGTTCCCGCAGGCAGTCCTCGATCAGATTCGCCAGATCGCCATCATCCTCGCGACACACTCTGGCCCAAGGGTAAAACGGGTGGGCTTCGTCGTTCTCAATTTTGCGTAGGAATTCCACCCACGCGGCCGTTTCGGGTGCACTGGGCTTGGTCCCTCGTCGCATGGCCTGCCGAGCTGCCAGAAGCCTGGTGCGAAGCGTGTCGGCACTCCGCCGGAACAAATCGGCGAAGCTCGCCAACGCAGCCTCACGATGCCGCTGCCGCAACGAATCCAGTTCATGGCGGATCCGCTCGTGGGCCGCCATCGTGTCAAATCGCACCTGCCGGTACGAACTGCTCAATAGGAACCCGCTGAGCGCGTAATAATCACGCTGGGTTATTGGGTCGAATTTGTGGTCGTGGCAGCGGGCACAATGCACCGTCAGACCAAGGAAGGTCTTCGAGAACACGTCGATCTGATTATCGATCCGGTCGCATTCATCGGCCAAAGTATCCACCGGTGAGTGCAACTCTTCCCCGAGGAACCAGAAGCCCGTGGCCAGGATGGACTCGTTCGCCCCTTGCGGCTGGCTCAGCCGAGGTTTCGGCAACAGATCGCCGGCGATGTGTTCGACGACGAACTGGTCGTACGGCAAGTCGCCGTTGAACGCTCGGATCACGTAGTCGCGGTAATGGTAAGCATTGGGGATGGGGGCGTCGTACTCTTGGCCCTTCGTCTCGGCATAGCGCACCAGGTCCAGCCAGTGCCGCGCCCAGCGCTCGCCGAACTCCGGTCGGCCCAGCAATTCCTCCACGACCCGAGCCATGGCCGCAGGCTCCCCCATCGAAGCACACTCGCCCTCAAATTGCTCGATTTCCGCCACCGTGGGGGGCAAGCCGATCAAGTCGAAGTAGACTCGGCGGAGCCACACCAGCCGGCCGATCGCCGGCGGGGCGGAGACTCCGCTCTGCTCCAAGGCTGATAGCACGAAGTGATCGACAGGACGTGCAGGCCAGGTGCTGTTCTGGAGAATCGGCAACTTCGGCCGTCGCACCGGCTGCCAACACCAGTGGGCGGCCTTCCGCTCGGCCACTAGGGAGGAAGCGGCAGCGGCGGCAGGTGCCGAAGGGTCACCGGCCGACAACCAACCCGCGGACAGAAGCACCCCCAGGCCAAGAGCCAGTGTTGCACGCATAGGGCAGGGTCCATCGGTTGGTGGGTTGTCGCACGGCAGGCCAGCACCATTGTATCGCCGCGAACATTCCCTTGCAGCACCGATGCGACACATCGACAAGACGCAACGACATGACGCATCGACAAACCGCAACGACGGGACACTTCGACAAACCGAAACGACGGGACTCTTCGACAAACCGAAACGACATGACGCATCGGCAAGCCGAAACCACGGGACGCATCGACAAGCCGAAACCACGGGAAGCATCGAGGCGGTTTTTCGTTATGGCGGAGGGGCCAACGGGTCAGGCGCATGATGCCTCGCAGCCTCTTCGCCCGCCGAACTCCGAGTGGGCCGCTGCCAAAGAGCGGCGACAAGACAAGGCACAAATCATCTTTTTCCCACCTTCCACCCCACCGGGAACTTTTTCCATCATTTCCATCATTTCCATCATTTCCAAGATTTCCATCATTTCAGCGAATGCGACCGTCGCTGTCGGATTCGGGTCGACTTGGAGGGCGTGATTTGCCCCCAATGGGAGTGGGTCCGTGTCGGCCCCGCTGAGGTCTGGCAAGACAAATCGCCCCACCGACAAGTGACTCGACCAAAACCATCTCGAAGTTTTGGATGCGGTGCGGCGAAGTCAAATGGGTGTAGCGAAGTCGTCAGCAAGTAAGGCCAGCGACAACGGGAAGCGAATCGGAACGGTTGCAGGACACCATCGATCGGCACTCGCCGGGGTCGAACAGGACTGTTGCGACCCGCGGACCGGCAGAGCGACCAACGTCAGAACGTCAGTCTCCGGCAACAAAAACGGGGCACCGCCGAACGCTCATGGCGTGCATGCGGTACCCCGAAATCCGATGGTGAGTGTGCCGAAATGGGTCCGATTATTTCCCGACAGTCACGGGGAGGTCGGCCAGCTCTTCCTTGACCGGGGCGTAATGGCTCGGCTCCATGCTGAAGCTGGCCGTGCCACTCGTGAAGTTCCGCAACTCCGTGGTGTAGCCAAACAATTCCGCTAACGGGACAAACGCGGTGAGTTGGCAGCGGCCTTTGTCCATGCTGGTGTCGAGGATTTCGCCACGTCGTCGACTGACATCGCGCGTCAAGTCGCCGAGGTAGTTTGCCGGAGCCACGACGACGACCTTCATGATCGGCTCCAGCAGGGTGATGCCGGCTTGAGCCTGGGCGTCGCGGAAGTTCTCCATGGCTGCCAGCCGGAAGGCATCCTGCGAAGAGTCGACCTCGTGGTACTTGCCATCCGTCAGCGTCGCTTTGATGTCCACGCAGGGGAAGCCGTACTTGGCCCCTTTCTGGCACGCCTCGCGGAACCCTTCCTCGACACTGGGGATGTACTCTCTCGGGACCACGCCGCCGAAGATTTTTTCGTCAAAGTACAGGTTGTTCGGGTCGGGTTTTTCGCCGGCAGCTTCGAGTTTCTCGTTGATTTCCTCGATCTGCTCTTTCGTCAGCGGTTCGTACTCCATGTAAATGACGGCGTACTTGCCGCGGCCGCCCGTCTGCTTGATGTAGCGGGTCTCGAGTTTCACCGGCTGACTCAAGGTCTGGCGATAAGCCACCATCGGCTTGCCCACGCTCACCTTGATCCCCGGGTTGCGCTGCAATTTGTCCACCGCCACTTCGAGGTGCAACTCGCCCATGCCGGAGAGGATAATCTGGTTGGTCTCGGCGTCGGTCTTGCAACGCAAGGTCGGGTCATCGCGGACGAGCTTGGCCAAAGCTTCACCCAGCTTGGCCTCGTCGGTCGCCCGGTCGGGGATGATGGCCTGCGAGATGACCGGTTCGGGGAAGCGGATCTCTTCCAGGACGATGGGGTTTTCCCGCGGGCAGAGGGTGTTGCCGGTGAACGTGTTCTTCAGCCCCACGACGGCGACGATCTCGCCGGGGCCAGCCACCTCCAGGGAGTCCCGGCGGTCGCCCATCATGCGGAAGATGCGAGCCACCCGCTCTTCTTTCCCGGTGCTGGCGTTGAACACGTCATCCTTGGGGTGCAATTCCCCGGAATAGATGCGGACATACACCAGATCGCCTGTCGGCTCGCTGACAGTTTTGAAGGCCAACGCTGCCAGCGGCTCTTTGGCATCGGGTCGGCGTTCGATTCGAGCTTTTTCCTTGCCTTTCTCGGCCACCGTGCCCGGAACCGCCCCACGATCCGCCGGCGAGGGGAGATAATCGACGACTGCATCCAATAACAGCTGGATCCCGTGGAACGCTTTGGCCGAACCGCAGTGCACCGGGGTGATCTTGTTTGCCAAAGTCCCAGCACGGATGGCCCGGCGCAGCACCTCTTCCGGGATGTCGTGCCCCTCCAACACCAGCTCCATCAAATGATCGTCACCGAGGGTCGCGGCATCGAGCAGGTGGTGGCGGTACTCCTCCGCTTGTTCCCGGAACTCCGCAGGGATCTCTTCAAAGGTGTAGCGGAGGTGCTTCGGGTCGGTGGGGTCCTTTTTGACAAACTTCATCCGCACCAGGTCGATGATCCCC
>JAOAAM010000124.1 GCA_026418875.1 Gemmataceae bacterium
GGAAAAGGCCGACTTCCGGTAATCCTCGGCCAGGTTTCGTGCCACCCGCATCAACCACGCCCGTGGGTTGTCGATGGTTTCGCCGGCCTCCCACTGCCGCCACAAACGTAAAAACGCCTCCTGCGTGATGTCCATGGCAACGTGGGCATCCAGCCAGCGAGCATAGGCCACGGACCACACCTCGCGCTGCAATTGCTGATACAAAAACTCGAACGCCAGGCGACGGCTCTCGCCCGACGGGCCGGGATTCATCGGTCTGGTCCCTGTTCCAGCTCCCGCCGGTCACGAACATGACGACCGAAAGGGAATTCCCTAACCATCTTACCAACCGTCCTCGGTGCGATAAACCCCAGCCCAGCCCCCAAGATCTGCCCGTACAACCTCGCCTTGCCCCAAGGGGGTCGGGGGCGTTCCCACGCCGCGCCCATAGTGACTGCTTCAGCCGAGCTAAAAGCCCACGGCGCTCGCCGCTTTTCCGAAGGCTTTTCATGTCGTTCTCGACGTGTCGAATGCTACACGCAAGCCGTCGAGCACCATCTGCACGGCAATGGTCGTTAGCACCATCCCCATCAACCGAGTCGCGGCCACCAGGCCTCGTTCCCCCAAGAACCGCCTCATGCTACTCCCGAAATAGAGGATCACGCTGGAGACAAACCACGCCAGCAACAACGCGATCAGCCAGCGCCACCACAGTTGCGGCTCACGGCTCATGAGCAAAAGTTCGGTCGCCAGCACCGAGGGACCCGCGACGTAGGGAATTGCCAGAGGGACAATGAACGGCTCCCCGCCCAAGCGTTCTTGCAAGTCGGATTCCTCCGAAGGGAAGATCATTCGCACGGCGATCAGAAACAGGATGATCCCCCCCGCGATCGTCAGAGCCGGCTCGGAAATCCGCAGCAAACCCAGCAACGATTGACCGGCAAACAGGAAAATGATCATCGCTGCCAAGGCAATCAACAGTTCACGGATGACGACGCGGCGATGCCGCTCCTCGGGCACGTCTTTCAACGCGGTGATGAAGAACGGCACGTTGCCCATCGGATCCATGACAAGGAAGAGCAAGATCGCAGCGGAAACCAAGGTCATGGGCGGCCTCCCCCCGCAGCCGAATTCGGGGCAAATCGCCCGCGGTGCAGTGCCGTCGCCACCAGCACGGCATCGGCCCCACTTGCGGCGAGTGTCGGCAAGTCGGCCGGGCCACGCACACCGCCGCCGACGACCAATTGCAAGCCGGGAAACGCCGCTCGGAGTTGGCGGCACAGGCCCATCGTCCCCGTTCCTTCGCCCATCCCCACCCGTGCCAGATCGAGCAGGATCATCCGCGGAACACCATAGTCGGCGGCTAACTCGAACGCCAACCGTTCCGCGCTCCGACCTCGTCGCCGGGCATCCCGCACCACCGGCTGACCGTCGCGCAGGTCCAACGAGACCGCGATCCGCTCGCCGAAATCGACGCCCAGAATCGCCAAATCCTCGAAGGCCTCGACCGTCTCCAGGCCCGCGATGACCACGGCCGCTCCGGCATCGAACAATGTTTTGGCCTCGTCGGCAAAACGCAAGCCCGCATCCAGCCAGACGTGAAAGC
>JAOAAM010000125.1 GCA_026418875.1 Gemmataceae bacterium
GTACACGACGAAGCACGGCTCCGCCAGGTCGGGCGACATGTTTTCCCGCTCGATCGCCACCGCATCCTCGGGGCTGGGGATCAAGTGCAACGGTTGCGGCGTGCCGTCCGACTGCTTGACCCCGCGACCATACCAGTCGGCTTGAGGGAAGCGCGGCACGATGACCCGATCGACTCCGCCGCCACGAGTGGTCAACCGGACGAGAAGGTTGTAGCCCTCGCCGCCCAGCTCGATCAGTTCCGGCTTGGCCCGAGCCATTCGCCCAGCCGCCTGCGCTACCGAACGACCTGCCGTGGCAATGAGGGCCGCCGGCTTCAAGTCGGCCCGTCGTTTCTCTTCCAACGCCTCCGCCACCGCCTTCTCACGCGCTTCGCGCGGCAACGAGTGGGCCAACTCCGCCGCGGCATAGTTCGCCAAGTCGCCCAAGCCCGCGCCAGACGGAGCCAGGGAAAGCAACGGTCGTAGCTCCGCACGAACGATTTGCTGCTGCTGCGGCGTCAGTTGCTCGGGGCGAAAGTAGGTGACGTCGATCCAGTTATAAACAAACATGAAGACCATCATGGCGACCATGAAGATCACCAGACGGCTTGTCGGAATCGCCGGTGCCGGTTGACTCGTAGACACGTTCCAAGGGCCTTGAACTATTTGAATCTCGAACCGTCATTGTACGAAATTGGCCCCCGGCGGCTTGCCGATGCCTCCTAGTGGACCGAAGGCACCGCCAGGCTTTCGACTTGCGGCACGCTTATTTGTTTCGGAATGAACGTCCGGAGGCTTCGGTCCCGCACGGGCCGCTCGCCATGCAACAGGTCGACTGCGTTCGTCCGCTCAGGTGTCGAAAGACGCGAGATCGCAGGGCGGGGGCACTGATCCTCGCCTCCCACGAAGACCGCGGGGCAAACGAGATTACCGAATTTGTTGACCCCGCCGCGTCTCTTCCGGACCCCTCTCTCGCGTCGAGTTGGGGGCCGGGAGCGGGACCGTTGTGTTCGACTTCGATGGCGGGCGTAATTCGACGAGGTCGCTCGTTCTGAGGGTGCGCTCGCCGAATACCGTCGTCCGGACACGCAAGGCTACGATTTCCAGCCGGCCGGCAAATTTGCCGTCGTCGGTCCAAACCACGTCCAATTCGTGCGGGACGAGTGTTGAATCGGACGGCTGTTGCAAAAATCGCTCTCTCAGTTTCCTCGCGGACAACGCCAACTCCCGGTCGGGGTGGTCCATCGCGCGAACCACGAAGGGGTAGGCACGTCGCCCCCAAGCGAGGAGCTTCGCCGCAGCCTCGTCCCGCCGGGCCACTTCAAGGCTGCCCAGTTCGGCGATTACCTGGTCGATGGCCCGCCGCTCTTCGTCGGTCAGCCGAGCGGCAAGGTGAAGTCGGCGGACGTCGCGGGAGGGGATGAGGAGTTTGCCGTGGGGCGTGGTCAGGGGGAGTGCCTCGTCAATGATCGCCACTCCGATGACGCTGCCATCCGTGAGTCGAGCCATCAGGCTCGGGGGGGTAGATGACGGCTCGGAGGGCGGGAAGGTCACGACAAGAAGACGGAGGACCACGGCGAGGACGAGCATGATGTCAGAATCCCCAGTTATTCCGTGACGATCGAAACCGTGAAGCCGCCGCTCATGGTCCGGCCGAGGTTGACGATGGAAAGTCGAAGTCGGCCTGTTTCGCGGATGGTGCCGGTGTACTTCTCGCCGACCAGGAACATCCGACCGTTGCCGATGCGGCCGACCAACGCTCCGTGGTTGGGCATCACGCCGTTTTCCACACGAAAGCCCCCCGCGTTCGCATTTGCGGGGCCGATCGGCGGGGGAATGACCAAGTTCCCGATGGCCTGTGGTGCCCGCGGGTCTCTCCCCCGGGCATTCACCACCATCTGCCCCGGGTTATTCGGATCCAAGTCCACCGTGCCCTTCGCCGTAATCGTGAGTTTCATCCCCGGTGAGACATCGAGTCCAGTATCCAGCCATTGATTCATGATGGTCCCATGCTCCTCCGCTTTCACCGTGACGCTGATTTCGCTGCCAGGCCCCGAGAATCGAATCGCTTTGGCTTGGTGCAGGCGGACGACCACGTCACCCAACAGCGGCGAGTGACCTTGCAGCGTGGCCGAGCTAATCTGGCCCACGATCGGGAAATCGGCCGTCGTGATCCGGTCCTTTTCGCTCAGGGCGGTCTCGATATCCGGCACCCGCTGCCGCAGATCGTCGAGCAATTCTTTGCCGCGCTTGGCGACCTCGGCATTCTCCGACCGTGCCGCACGCAGCAACCCCGGGTAAGCCCACTCACGATAGGAGCGTAACTCGGCGGCGGCCGACTCCCGCACCTTGAAGTCGCCGTCCCCCAGCTTGGCCACAGCATCGTCAATCTTCTGCGTCAAACCGTCGGGATAGCGCAGCCCCAGGTCGATGCGACGGATTTCGGTCACCGGCACGGTCAGTGTGCCAAAGCGGGTCACCACCTTCAGGTCCGCGTCCAAGATCGTCAACTTGACAACGCTACCGTCACGAAACTCCACCTCGGCTTGCGGCGCAGACGACGGTTTCTGCTCGCCTGCCTCAACAAATGTCGATACCGTCCCCAGGAAAACGGCAAAGGCGACGAAACGGACTGACATGGTGATCCCTCCCAGGAGCTATCAGTCACCGGATTGTAACAGATTCAGACAGCGGCGGAGAGGGGACATTCAACTAAATGTTCGTGGGTCGGCGAAGTCTTCGGGGCGAGGATCGGCAACTTGCATCCTCGTCTTCAAGCGACAACAATGAGGGGACGGCGATCCACGATGTTGGCGGGATGGATCGGTAGTCGTTACTTATCCCATCGGGGCCAGCAGGTATTCTTCTCGATGAAAGGAGAAAATGTAGTTCGGTCATGACCGAGCACTCCGGAAATGCGTCAGGATCAGACCACTCGCCGAATCTGAGCGACCCGTCGGATCGATCCTTGCTGCAACGGCTTCGCCGCGGCGAGGATGACGCCGCTACCATGCTGTACATGCGCTACGCCCAACGGCTGTTGGCGTTGACGCGAAGCCAATTCTCCAGCGAATTGGCGGCGCAAGTCGAGGCGGAGGATATCGTCCAATCTGTCTTCATGAGTTTCTTTCGCAAGGCGTCGCAGGGCTACTATAACGTGCCAAGTGGCGAGGACTTATGGCGGTTGCTGCTGGTTATCACCCTGAACAAGATTCGCGCGAAGGGTAATTACTTCCGGGCGGCGAAACGCGATGTTCGTCTGAACTCCACTGGCGATTTTCCCGAGGGCGATCCGGGAATGGTGGCTCGCAATGAGACGGCGCTCAACGAATTGCAGATCGTGATCCGCGAAATCCTTGACCGACTGCCGCCGAAATCGGCGCAAATCGTGGAGCTTCGGATCGGTGGGTTTGAGACAGCGGAAATCGCTCGTCGGGTCGATAGTTCCTTGCGAACCGTTGAGCGAGTCCTACAAGATTTCCGCCGTCGGCTGAGTCGATTGTTGAACATGGAGGAATCGACTTGATGGCGTCCGCAACGTCATTGATCGAGGAGTTTGTCGGACAATTCGAGCAGGCTCGTCGCCGTGGGCCTGTGTCGCTGGAGGCGTTTCTGCCGCCTCCTGAACACCCGCAGTACCGAACCGTCCTTGTCGAGTTGATTCGCGTCGAGATGGAGCTGGATTGGCGTTGCGGGACGAAACGGAACCTACAGGAGTACCAAGGCCGATTCCCTGAAGTGTTCGGAGACCCCGTGTGTCGGCGCGACCTCGCCTATGAAGAGTATCGGCTGCGTCGCATTTTTGGGGAAAGACCAAAGCGATTGGAGTACGCCGAGCGTTTCCAAATCGACGTGTCGGACTGGCCGGAGCAGGACGACGACCGATGGCAAGAAGGAAAAATTTCGCGGGAGGATGCACCGACGCGGAAGTATTTGCACCTCTGCGCCGACGCGGCAATGGAAACGGAATTGTCATTCCCCGACGTCGGCACGACGTTTCTGGATTTTGAACTTTTCCGCGAGTTAGGTCGAGGAGCGTTCGGCCGAGTGTATCTGGCACGTCAGCGATCGCTCGCCAATCGTTGGGTAGCTGTCAAAGTCACGGCCGACTCGACCATCGAGGCAGAGGCGTTGGCAAGGTTACAGCACACGAACATTATGCCGATTTTCTCGGTGCATCGATCGGCCCCGTTCTCCGTCGTTTGCATGCCGTATTTCCCGGCAATCACCTTGGATCAATTAAACGAGCACCTGTCGCGACGGCGGACGCTTGACGACACCGCTTTGGGGATTTTCGAGACCATCCGGGATTACGCCCGCCCCGCCGAGGGCGTAACCCAAGCGAAGGACGCACCACCGGCCGAAATCCCGCCTCATTGGGCTCCGTTTCGAGATCGCTCGTCGATCGAGGCTTGCGTCTGGATTGGATCGCGGTTGGCGGACGGATTAGCCCACGCCCACGAACGGGGCATCGTGCACCGTGATCTGAAGCCCGCAAACATCCTGATCACCGACGAGGGACAGCCGCTCATCCTCGATTTCAACCTTGCTGGGATCCGCGAGCCTCTCTCGGAACAGAAAGCATTCTTCGGCGGGACGCTGCCGTACATGGCCCCCGAACTCCTGCAGGCCTGCCTGGAGCGGCGGCCGCTTGTCCATCCCCGGGGCGATGTCTACGCCTTGGGGGTCATTTTGTACGAGATGGTGACACGACGGCGGCCGTTTCCGGTCCCGAACGGCTCCTTCTGGAGCGTGGTCGAACTGATGCTGGCTGACCGCTCGGCCCCGCCTCCATCGCCCCGAGCCGTCAATCCGGATGTTAGTCCAGGCCTCGATGCCATCATCCGCAAGTGCCTCCAGCCCGATCCGATCCAGCGCTATGCAACGGCCCGTGAACTCCACGACGACTTGCAGCGCGAGTTCGAACACCGTTCGCTACGCCATGCGGCTGAACCGTGGTGGTATCGTGTCGCCAAGGCCCACCGACGACATCGCCGCCAATTGAGCGCCACTCGTGTGGGGTTCTTCTTTCTCGGTTTGCTTCTGGTGGTCGGTTCGATCGGCGCCGTGGGTTGGGAGAAGGCTCGCCAATTGGAGGCCCGAGAGAAATTCCAGAACTTTCGCGAAGAAGTCAACAAAGTCCTGGTGGATCGACGTCGCCTGTCGAGTGCCGAGGTCGTTCCCGCGCTCTTGGCGGGTTATGGGGCAGCAGACCGCGCGGATTGGCATGAACTCCCGGACGTCGCCCGGTTGCCTTCCGAACAACAAGCCGAGTTGCGAAACCTCATCGGGGATTTGTGGTTTCTCGCGGCACAGCACCGCAGTCGGCAAATCCAACCCGGGGAATCGTTGGCCCAAGCATTGGCGGAAGCCCTGCGGTTCAATGACCGAGCGGCAAGGGATTACCCACCCGGACAAGTCCCAAGGGCGGTGTGGTATCAACGGGCGGACCTTCGACGGCAACTCGCCGAACGATTGCTTGCTCGGGGATGTTGGGCCACATTGTGGCATGAACCAGCGGCCTTCGCCACCGCCATGCGATTGTTGCAGCAAGCGGCCCAAGAGAACGAGCTTGCCCGCGCTCAGCCGATGCGCTCGGCGCGGGATTTTTTCTTAGAGACCCGCTTGGAGGTGCCACCGGAGGACTCAGTTGCGCTTCTGGAGGAAGCCCAACAACGGCTTGACCCCGACCCCGAGCGCTGGTTGTATTTGGGAATCGCATTTCGTGAGGCCGGCCGTCTGGACCGCGCTCTGGAGTGCTTCAACACCAGCCTGGCCCTGAACCCCAAGCGACCCGCCGCCTTGGCCGCACGCGGCGAGACTCGATTGGCCTTGGGTGATGATCGAAGAGCCTTGGGCGACTTGGATCGAGTCATTGAATTGGAACCCAACTGGCCCCACGCACGGACCAATCGGGCTTTGGCACGTCAGCGCTTGGGTGATTTTGATGGGGCGCTTGCCGATCTTCTCGTGGCCCTTGAGGCTCGCCCTGATGACTTGGAACTTCGAGAACGGCTGGCCCAGGTTTATGACAAGATGGGAAATCGTGAGGCGGCTCAAAAACAGCGCCTCGAAATCCTGAACGCCACCCCCACCGACGCGGACGGGTACCTGGTCCGCGCTTTGTTGCAGCACAGTCCCGAGAAGCGCTTGGCCGACATCGATTCCGCCCTGTCGATCCAACCTCACCATCTCCTGGCACTTCGCAACAAAGCCGAAACTCTCTCAGAGTATCTGAACCGACCCCACGATGCGATTGCGGTTCTCGATCAGACGATTCGCCGACATCCTCGCAGTGCCGAAGCATGGGGAGGACGGGCTATCCTCTATGCCCGGTTGGGGAAATACGAGTCGGCTCGACACGATGCCGCGAAGGCACTTCAAATCCAACGTAGCCCCATCATCGTGTATCAGGCTGCGGGGACGTTTGCGTTGTGTGGCGACATCGGCCGGGCCCTAGAGTTGCTGCGCGAAGCCCTGCGGCGCGACCCGCAACTTCTCCGTTTGGTCGCTACGGATCCCGACTTGGCACCACTCCGCCCGCGCGAGGACTTTGCGTCCCTGATTCGTGCCGCCAGCCTTATCTTTCGATAGATATGCGACTTACGTCATGCCTGGCTGATGATGGGAACTTTTGACCGCCGAACTTGTCTGTCTGAAGAAGGACTGGTTCGTCCGGAAAAAATTCGTGGCGGGCGTGGCCTGGATTCAGAACTTAGCAGACTGCAAGGCTGTGTCGGATTCAAAACAGGTGGTGCATGGCTTGGCGGCTAGCGAGAATTCTCTTGCGTTGGTTTGGCCGACCGGCTCGAAAGAGTCCGGTTCAACGGCTGGCTTTTGAGGCACTGGAATGCCGCGATACCCCAACCTTGGGTGTTTCTCCTTGGCCCGACCCGCAGAACTTATCTCTCAGCTTCGCTCCCGACGGGACAACCGTTGTCGGTGAACCCAGCGTCTTGTCGGCGGCATTCGACCAGAGCAGTCCTGAAAGGTGGCAGAGGGAGATCCTCCGAGCTGTGCAGTCTTGGGTTGTTCATGCACACCTGAACGTGTCGCTATGCGCGGATGATGGCTCCCCGTTCGGGATCGCAGGTCGCCTTCAGGGCGACCCCCGGTTTGGCGACATTCGCCTGGGGGCCTTGCCGATGACCGGCGAGACCCTGGCGACCGCCGTTCGTCCGGGCCGAACCACTCCCGGAACCTGGGCGGGCGACATCATATTCAACAGCGCCGTCAATCACGCACAGCAAAATTTGGATCTCTTCACCATCGCCCTGCACGAGATCGGGCACGCCCTCGGTTTGAGAGACACCACTCAACCCAACTCGGTCATGAATTTCCGTTACACCCGCAGCTTCACCGCACCGACATCTGCGGACATTGCCGAGTTGCAAAAGCTTTACGGTCCCCGTCCGAATGACCCTCATGAAGGGCGCAGCGGTAACAACACTCTACGCACGGCAACTCGGTTGGACACAACCCCCAGAGAAGACTTTCGCCCCGATCTGCCGATGGTTGTGTACGGCGACATCACGCGACGAACGGATGTGGATTTTTACGCGATCCGTCCCGCGCCGAACCACACCGGACCGATGACCTTCCGAGTGCAAACTGCGGGCGTCAGTTTGCTGAATCCTTCACTGGCGATTCTCGACAGCCGGGGCCGGATCCTCTCGCGTGCCTCGACGAGCACTCTGGGCGGCGGTTTCGTCCAGCTCACTTTGGATGAAGTCAATCCGCAATCCGTTTACTACATCCGGATTCAAGGAGCTACCTCAGATGTCTTCGGGATGGGGCGGTACAGCCTGGCCATCATTCATGGCGAATTGCCCGGTAGCAATGGCGATAATGACGACGACAATGACGATGATGATGACGACGATGACAGCTCATGGACCATCGAACGGTTGGTCTCGGTTATGACCGGGCCGTTTGAATCGTTGCCGGGTCGAGAGTTGCAAGCTCTGATTGCGAATCCAGACCATCTGATATACGACCAGGATGATGATGATGACGACGACGACGGCTGGGGCCAGATCACCCCGCTTCCGACCGCACATGGCTACGCCACGAACACTCACTTCGTTCGCCTCGGCAGCCTGAGTGCCTTGTCGGACACCGATGTTTATCAGATCACCGCGCCGAGTCGGTTCGAGGGTCAGATCGGAGTCCTCACGGCAACGATCTGGGGAATTGATGGCCAATCGGTGGCTCCGACGATCCGCCTGTTCAATGTCGATCAGCAAGAACTTCCCGGCACGATCTTGGCGAACGGGGACGGCTCGTTCACGATTCAAGCGACGCAAATTCAGAGAGGGGCAGTGTATTATGTTCAAATCGGAGCCGAGGAGGCCGCGTCATTGGGGAATTATGAACTGATCCTCGACTTCAGCAACCGACCTGCCGACGTCGTCGAATTTGCCGCCGGCTCCCTCACGGCAGCCCAGACATTTGTGGAGTACGACCTGTTCGTCGCGAAAACACAGGTGTTTCACGTTCTACTCGAAGCACGAGGAAACCCGGTCACCGTCAATCTCTACGACGAGCAGGGGAATTGGACCGGCCGCTTGGTGGCGGGAGCCGGACAAGTTGTGAGTGGCAGCGGTTGGGCCTTGAAACCGGGACGGTATCAAGTTCGAATCGAATCCACCGGATTGGCGGAATTCCGCCTCTACGGCATGAGCATCTACGATTGGATCGGGCCGATCGCAGGAAACCCGGCGACGGAACCGAAGTATTCCGACCCGTCGAACCCAAATCAAAACATCTACCCGACACCCAACGGCCCAGTCACCTCGCTGACGCCGTTCCTCTGGTCTTTGCGGCTGTTTTGAGTTGTTGGGTCGAGGGCAATTGATTTCGCGAATGCCTTGTCGAAGGTTTCGATCGGGAAGCACAGCAGGCGATCGAATTTTTATAACAGCTGACCTGTTTCCTCGGCGCTAAGTGCGACGAGGTTTTTTTTGCTTTGTCGATAACTGTCGTTTGCACGTCATAACGAATTGCAAATGCGAAATTTGGGATTAGCGCCGTCTGGCTTGGCTACCTTGCCTTGCTCAGAAAAGTCGTTTGTCTTGTCACTCAACCGACATTGCATGCGTTCACCTTGGTGGAGGATGATATGTCCTGTCATTCTTTCCCCCAGGAGCTAAACTCCGTGACCTACTTCTGCGAGGAGTGTTCGCCCATGACCCATGAAAGAGGATTGCGTCACGTCATGTCCCGGAACTACCGGCCGCTCGCTGTGTTGCTGATCGCGTTGAGTTTGCTCGGAGTGGTTGTGGGCTGCTCGGCGGAGGAGCCGAAGGTCCGACACGATTCACAACGTCTTGCGACGGAAAAGGTTCAGAAGGATTATGGTCCGTTGATCGCTCCGCACTTGGAAAAGGCCAAGAAAGAGACCGATCAGGCGATCGAGAAGACGCTGTTTGAGATCGCGCAACTCTTTGAGGCGGCGAAACAAGGTACGCGTGGATTTGCGGAGGTCGCTCTCGGTTGGGGGAGTAAATGGCGGTATCTCGAAGATCGCCTGCCGTGGACCGATGGGACGAAGCACCGCCAATACCTTGAAGACAACTTCCGGAAAATGGTGCTCGATTGCAATGATTTCGCGAACTCGCTGAATTCGATCCTGAGGCTGCTCCAGAAGGAGGTAGAAGACATCGAGGGCCGGATGTTGGTGGCGCTCCGAGCGGACCTGCCGGACCTCCCGCCGAGCCATCCGTTCCATCGTTGGGATGATGCTCGTTGGCACAAGGAGTTCCGAGCTGCCATCGACGCCGCGGAGAAGAAAGCCAAGGATGAGGTGGCCGTTACGATAGGTCGTGAGGTTTGCGTTGGCATCCTCAGCGAGCTATCCACGTTGGTCATGCGGCAGCTCCTGGCGTCCGCGGGAATCTTGAGTTTAGGCGGTGCATTGGCACCCGAGACACTCGGTCTTTCCCTGGTAATTGGCTTGATCGTGGATCACATCGTTAGCTGGGTGTTGGACAAGGTCTACGATCCCGCCGGGGGATTAGCCTTGGAGTTGAACCGCAAGCTCGATCAGCTTCGAAATCAGGTCATCAAGGGCACAGACCAGGAACTAGGCCTGCGCTCGGTGTTGGAGCAAATGTCGCAGCACCGAAACAAGTTGCGCCGCGAGGCAATCATCCAGTTGTTGAAAGACAACCAATGAGGGGGTCGCAAGCGATGACTCGATGTTTCCTTGTGTTACTTGTTGCTGCAACGGTTTCCGCGGTCCCGACGTTCGCTCAGGGGCGAGCCGCCGCTGCCCGTGAGTTGGCCGAGTATCTCATGCGTAAATTCGGCAAGGAGTCCGTCGAAGAAGGCGTCGAGACGCTGACCAAGAAGGTCGAGCCACTGCTTTTCCGTTACGGAGATGACGCCGCAAACGCCCTACGCAAAGTTGGCCCCCGGGTGTTTCGTCTGGTCGATGATGCCGGGGTCCACGCCCCGGATGCGATCAAATTGATGGCACGCTACGGCGACGAGGCGGTTTGGGTGGTCGCCGACAAAAAGCGGATGGCGATTTTCCTGAAACACGGCGACGATGCGGCGGAGGCGATGATGAAGCATCAGGCGATCGTCGAACCGTTGCTGGAGTCGGTCGGTAGACCGGCGGCGACGGCGTTGAAGCCGCTGAGCAAGCAGAATGCCCGTCGCCTGGTGATGCTGGCGGAAGACGGCGACCTGGCTCGGATCGGCCGGACGGAGGAGTTGCTTGCGGTCATCGGCCGGTACGGGGACAAGGCGGCGGACTTTGTCTGGCGTCACAAGGGGTCGTTGGCGGTGGGTGCGGTGCTGACGGCGTTTTTGGCGGACCCGGAGCCTTTTATCAACGGGGCGAAGGATTTGGCGAAGGTCGTGGGCGAGGCGGCGGTGAAGCCGTTGGCGGAGGTGCCGCAGCAGGTGGCGGTGGAGGCGGCGAAGCGGACGAACTGGACGCTGATCGGGCTGACCACCATTGCCGCCGTGGGCCTGTTCCTCGCCCTCCGCGGAAGGGCGAAGGGGCGGAGCGAATCTCCAGCGGCGTAGCCGACATCGCAGTCCAATGAACATGCCGACGGCCCTCGTGGCCGTCGGTTTTTTTTGGCCTCGGGCGGGGTTGGCTGTGGCGGCTTCACTGGACGACGGCAATGAAAGTGCTATTGGCCGGGTGTCTTGCCGCGGCGCATAATTCAAGAAGCCGTGGCATTTTCGCCGGACTCGACTGGGCACGGCGGGGGAGGGAGGCATGCCGCCGACGTCCGAATCGTCTTCCGCGGAACAAAAACGCTGCCAGGATCCGGCACGCTCCGAGGACGATTGGAGCGGCCGTTCGCTGGGAGATTTTCGCATTTTGCGTCGGCTCGGGCGCGGCGGGATGGGGCAAGTCTATCTCGCCGAGCAGACGTCGTTGAAGCGGAAGGTGGCGATCAAGATGTTGCGGCCGGAGTTGGCGGCGAATCAGACGGCCCTGCGCCGGTTTCGTGCCGAGGCCGAAGCCGTGGCCAAGCTCAACCATCCGAATATCGTGCAAATCTACGGCGTCGGCGAGCGAGACGGCGTGCATTACATGGTCCTGGAATACGTCGAAGGCCGTAATCTCCGCGACTACTTGAATCGCAAAGGACCGCCCGATTTGCCGGTCTGCCTCAGCATCATGCGGCAAGTCGCCCTCGCACTCCAGCAGGCACACGATGCGGGGTTCGTCCATCGGGATGTCAAGCCGGAGAATATCTTGCTGACGAAGAAAGGCGAGGCCAAAGTCACGGACTTCGGTCTGACCCGATGTTTCGGTGACGAAGGGCGACCGCTGAACCTGACGCAATCCGGCGTGACGATGGGCACGCCGCTTTACATGAGTCCCGAGCAGGTTCAAGGTCATCCGGTGGATCATCGCAGCGACATTTACTCCTACGGCGTTACTTGTTACACGCTATTGACGGGAAGCCCGCCCTTCCGGGGCAACACTCAGTTCGAGGTGGCCCTGCAACATGTGCAGTCCGAGCCGCCGCCCTTGGCCCAATTTCGACCCGACTTGCCCTCGGAACTCGATGCCATGCTCCGTCGCATGATGGCCAAAGATCCGGCGGGGCGTTACTCCTCGTTCAAGGAAATTGTCCGCGAGATTCATCGGCTGCGCGAAGCCGTCACGTCCGACGCATCGGGCGGCCCAAGCCCGGAATTCACGCTCAGCCTCCCCCCTCCGGAGTCCGCCGCCGTGACAGGGACGAGCGGCTCGGCCAGCGTGCCGTTCCCCAGCACAGCCGCACGGCGAAGGAGTTGGCTTTGGGGGGCCGGCTTGTTGCTTGGGGCACTCTTGCTAGGCGTGTTGGTGCGGCTGGTGCAATATCGGATGACCGCACCGGAAATGCCCCCGCCGCCCGTGGTGGATACAATCACTCCCGTGATTTCCGAGGAAGAAAGCTATTTGCTTCAGGGGAGTAAATTGTTCGCCGATCCTAACACGGCGGATGTCAATAAGCTGAAAGGCGGTCTGGAGGCGCAGATCGAGTTAGGATTGTATTATTTTCGCCAACGTCGTTACGACGATCTGGAAAATCTCGCCCGGGAGCTGGTGAACCGATCGTACAAGCCGATGCCGCGAGGTGGCGAGCATCCTTACCGAGCCTGGGGCCGATTGATCCAAGCTTTGGTGGGGGTATTCCGAGATCGCCCTGCGGCCGCGGCAGAACTGAGTCGCTTGCTGGTGCTGCGCAATCCCAATCTCCCCGCCACGCCCAACAACTTGACCGTCGGCGGTGTTCCAGGGACATATTTCGACCAGCCGGAACTCCGCCAACTGATCGTGGAAGCGCTGGACCGCTTGGCGATGCAGGAACCTTCCGGGCGTTTGGAGAAGCACCCACATCTCGAGACGCTGCGGAAACCAGGACCCCCCCGATTGTTGCGGCCCCGCCCGTGAGGTTCGCATTATTTTGGCGAGCGAACTTGGTTGATGGCGGCCCCGCCCCTGAGCTTCACGTCATTCGGGTAAGCGAAACAGCTTTCGCAGGGCTTCGAGCAGATGTGCCCCGCTGGCGTCGGAGGCGGCATCGTCGAGAGCGCTGATCGGGCCGTGCAGGATCTGATTTTGCAACAGGTGAAAGGCTTTTTCGATGTAGCGGCGGTCGTCGTCGGAGAGCCGGCCATTGAGCTTGGCCATGAGTTGCTGGACGATCGCTTGCCGTTTGGCGTCGCAGTCCTGGGTCAGCCGGGCGATCAGCGGCCCATACCGTCGTCGTGACCAATCCCGGAGGAAGCGACGCTGCTCCTGCTCGACGATCGCCTCGGCGGGGCCGACGTGCCGCTGCCGCTCCGCCAAAGTCTGTTCGCGGATCGCTTTCAGATCGTCCACGTTGAAAAGGCAGGTCTGGTCGCCATCGTGGATGGCGGGGTCGAAGTCTCGCGGCACCGCGATGTCGAGGATGACGGAGGTTCGCCCCTCTTTTCGCCCGCGGATGTTCTCCCACCGGGTACGAGGCATGATCGGCTCGGGTGCACCGGTGGTGCTCAGGATGATGTCGGCTTGGACGCAGGCTTCGTCGAGCGCTTCCCACGGAATGGCTTTGCCGCCGCACTCCATCGCTAAAGCCGATGCTCGCTCGGGGCTGCGATTCGTGACGAGGATCAGCCGGGGCTTGAGCTGGCGCAGGTGTCGGAGGGTCAGCGCCCCCATTTTCCCCGCGCCGATCACGAGGATGGTTTTGTCGTCGAAGCGGGAGAACACTTCGCGGACGTAATCGACGGCGACGCTGGACACGGAGACATGCCCTTGCGCAATGCCGGTCTCCCGCCGGACTCTTTTGGCGGTGGCGTTGGCCTGCTGGAACAACGCGTGGAGGAACGGGCCGGCGGCAGCCCGCTGACAGGCACGCTCATAGGCCCGTTTGACCTGTCCGACGATTTGTGCCTCGCCGACGACCAGGCTGTCCAGGCTGGACGCGACACGGAAGAGGTGGCGGATCGCGGCGTCGTCGCGACGTTCGACCAGGTGCGGTCGAACTTCGTCCGGGGCCAGGCCGTGGAATTCGCCCAGGAATTCGGCGAGCAGGTCGC
This sequence comes from Gemmataceae bacterium, assembly GCA_026418875.1. Taxonomy (GTDB): domain Bacteria; phylum Planctomycetota; class Planctomycetia; order Gemmatales; family Gemmataceae; genus CAKZUU01. The sequence continues at coordinate 14,023 of JAOAAM010000125.1, forward strand.
GGCCGAGGGGGGGGAGTTGAGGCGACCGAGCCAAGTACATCTCCACTCGGTTGCAGGTGCTAAGGATGACTGCCTCGCAATCGTACCGGGCCACCAGTTCGTCCAAGGCGCGATCGAGCTTGGCGTCATCGAAGGCGAGCCGTTCGCGCAAACCCAGCGGGGCGGAACGGAAATCGCAGCCGATCATCACCAGGTTCACCATCCGCCACCTCCGGCAATCGGATGGGCGGACAGCAGGGCGACGAGCAGCAGGCCAAATGCCGCGATCGTCAGGACGGCGAGTCGGCGGTTGGAGACGGCGGCGGAATAGCGCAGGTAGAGGATGACGGCGAAGGCGGCCCACAGGCCAAATGTGCTGAAGACTTTAGGGGCTGTCCACACCGCCTCGGACCGCTGCGCCAACAGGATGACGCCCAAGAGCAAGCCGACGGTCAGCAGGGGGAAAGCGATATTGATGGCCCGTCGGCTCATCTGCATGAGCCGCTCGAGGCTCGGCAGGCGCAGACCCTCCTGAAACACCGCCTTGCTCCGCAACCGTTGGGCTTGGACCAGGTACATCACACTGGCCACGCAGGCGACGCACAATCCGATCGCCGCCAACAGCAGCAGCGAGCCGTGGACCGCTCCCCAAAATGTCTCCCCCGTGAACCAGCGGGTGGGGCTAGTCGTCTCTGTGGGGAACAAACCGGAGAGCGTCACCAGGATCAGCGTCAGGGGCAGGACGAAG
>JAOAAM010000126.1 GCA_026418875.1 Gemmataceae bacterium
GGCTGTTACTGCACGTGGTCGATGCCAGCAGCCCCCACGCGGAAGAGCAGATTGCCGCGGTGCAGAAAGTCCTCCGCGAATTGGGCATCGGCGACAAGCGGGTGATCGTCGTTTTCAACAAGGTCGATCAGGTCGTCGATCACGCCTCCCTGACCATCCTGCGCCAGCACTACCCCCGCTCGGTCGCCATCAGCGCACGAACTCGGTTGGGGTTCGATGACTTGCGCGAAGCGGTCATTTCCGAACTAGAGTCCGATTTCGCCGACTCGGAGGTCATTACGTCGCAAGCCAACGGCAAAGTTCTCGCTTACTTGAACGCGCATGCCGAAATCTACCGGCAAGAGTATCGGGACGAGAAGGTCGTGATCCACTGCTTCTTGCCCCGGCATCTGTTGCACCACATCCAAGGCCCCGACGTGCAAGTGCGATTCCGCTGAGGCCGCCGGGTTTGCTTCCGCGCGGCGGTGCAGAAAACGCGCTTGCCCCAAAACCCGGATGCTGTCGATACCCGCAGCGTCCCCTGGTGCACGCCCTCGACAAGGCTAGAGGCGAGCATTCTGAGGCTTTCCGGCACTGCGATGTGGCAAAGCCTAGGACTCTTCGCGGTTGCCGTTGTACAGTCGCACCTGCTCGGGATCGACTTGCAGTCGGAAATCCTTCCGCAATTGTTCCATCGTTTCCCGGACTAGCTGGCCGCGACGCTCATTTTCGAGCATCTGGAACAACTGATCACCCCCCCCTGCGAAGACGCTGGTCATCCCGGCTCGGGCATAGGCGAGTTGGAATGCCAAATCGGTCGGCTCAATCCGATCCGTCAGCATGGCGACGTAATAGATCGTCTTCGGGGCGTTGCTCACAATGATCGTCTCGCCGATTGTTTTTTTGCGGAGGTCAACAATCGCGTTGACCATCTCCTCGGTCGGATAATTCACTTTGTCCGGCGGAATTCTCGGCCCGAAATACTGCGTCGGCTGATTGACGTCCAACGGCGGGTGCTCGTTCAACCGGGCCAACGGTCCCACCTCGACTAGCGAAATCTGTTTCTGCGCGGCGAAATCCCGCAGCGCGGCCAGGGTGTTGATCTCCTTGTCACGAATCTGCTGTTGCCATTCTTCGGCCCGTTTCCGCCCCAATTCCCGGGCCTTGGCCAACTTCCATGCCCGAACCACGTCGGCCCGCGCCTCCTCGAACTTCCGCACTCGTGCCGGGATCTCATCGGTCTTCCAAACCAAAAAGTACTCATCGTCGGGCTTGGCGAAGCTCGACGTCGGTTGGTTGTCGAGGAACCACACGACTCGGTACGGGGTGCTTGCGGTGAACGAGGCCAGGAATGGGTTGTTCGACTCGGTGAAGAACGTGGACGCAAACGAGTAGCCTTGGGGATCGGACTTGGCCCGTTGTTCGTCCTTGAAGTACGCTGCCCGCATTGGAGCCGACCCAGGGTCATCGACCATCGTGTACTGGTCGCGGAAGTCCTGACTTTGCCCCCGGGTCATGCCGTGTTTGTTCGCAAACTCCGCGATGTACTTTTCGAGTTGTTCGGCGACTCCGGGCTGCTTGATGTTCTTGCCCTTCTCTTCGACCTCACGTTGGAATTTGGCTGTCTCGGCATTCAGGTAGTCACGCACCACCTGCTCGACGACGTTCTGCCGCAGCATGTCCCCCATGGCGGCACGGGACAGCGGCTGAGGCAGCATCAGGTCGGTAATGCCGAGAAGAGTGCGAGCTTCGGGGCCTGCCAAGGCGAACGGCAACAGGCCGAACCGGATCCGCTCCATCAATTCGCTCATCCCGGCGTGACCGTACCACGTGGGGATCGGTGCGATCGCCGGTGCCAGCGTCCCCCCCTGCCCCAGCATCGCGGCGATGGCCGACGCAATCGGTTGCGGGTCGTACAAGCTACGGTCGTGGACGCCGAACAAAATCAAGCTGGAATAGACCCAACTCGTCGACTGTTCCCGCTTCAGATACTCCTCGTACTCCCGATCCACTCGACGTTCGATGAGCTTGGGGTTCAGTGTGATGGCGAGCCAACCGACGCGGCTAAGGATCCCGGCGGCGTCGGGTAGGATAGGCGCGTAAAGAACTTTCTGTACCGCCTCGGCGAATCGGCTCTCTTGCTCCGCTTGCTCAAGGGCCACTTTCTTGATCGTGGGGTTGTCCCCTTTCGTGCCGAGAAATGCGACCTTCGCCTTGCGCCCTTCCTTGAAGCCGGGCCGCTCCAGATACGGTACCCATTCATCTCGCTGATGCTTAGCGAAAAGGGCCTTCAGTTCCGCCTCCGTCGGCTCCTCCTTCACGTCCGCAACTAGAGGCTCAACGGGGATCGGCAGAAGCTGGACGCGAACCGCCGTCCGTTGATCGCGGTAGAAGTCGTAAGCCTCGAAGGGGGTCACGTAGGCGGGGGTCGAGTCGGTCAAGTACGGGGCGACTCCGAGAAGAGCCGTCTGGGCGATACGCACTTGGAACTCGTCAGTGAGCGCTTCGATGATAGTGTTGACGGAGACGTTGTACCGTCGAGACAAATCGCGTTGCAAGACCAGCGAGCGTTCTTCGACGCTCTGCCCATAGGTCTCGGTCTCGATCAAATCAATGACCATTTCCCGCGACAGTTCGATGCCGCGTTCACGTGCGGCAAGGCGCCAGACCATGAAATCGAGCAATTCCTCAGCCGTCTTCGTGCCGCCCGCGAAGAACATGTCGCCACGGTACAGCAGTTGAATCTCGGTTTCCAAATAACGACGGAAGCGGCGGAGCAGTTCGGCCTGGTCGGTCTTCTTCGCTTGTTCCAACTGATTGGCGAAGAACTTCAGGCTTTCGAGGTGCTGCCCGAGGCGTTGCAGGTAGAGTTGCGGAGCATTCTTCTTCTCGCGGATGATGAGGCTCAATGGGGCACGGGCCACGGGGTCGAAATCGTTCAACCGAGCTTCGAGGCTGTTGGTCAGTTGCTCTCCCGCCGCGAGGACCAAACCGCGCATGTACTCGTTGGCGATCAACCGGCGGAGGCGTACCTCGTTCAGTTCACTGGCCGTGATGCGTTCGCCGTCCAAGCGAGCAATTTCCGGTCCGCTACGCCCCGTGAACCAAGCGCGGTTCAACGGGTCGGCTCCACCCCCCAACCCGGTGGACATGATGAAGACGAACATGCAGATGATGGTCAGGATGGCGAAGACGGTTTTTCGGTGTTTGCGGAAACCGGAAAACGGATTGAAGGCCATGACATTCCTCAATTTGCGCTGAGCGACGACGGCACCCAGCCGCCCGTGGGGGCTTGACGCTTTTGGTCATCCTGTCGTAACTGTGATGGACAGCCCCGCACCATGCTAAAGTGTCGATTGTAGCGAGAGACGAAGTCGAAACAACGGGAAGTTGGAGCGGAACGTGCCCCCACGGAAGAAATCGTCGGCTAGCAGCCAAGAGGCCAAATCGCCGGCCAAGCGTTCTCGGACCAAGGCGAAGA
>JAOAAM010000177.1 GCA_026418875.1 Gemmataceae bacterium
GTCCACGGTAGCGAAGGAACGCCGATCGGACCCAACCTCACGGGGGTCGCGGTCCACTCGAAGGAACATCTTCTGACCGACATCATTGACCCAAGCCGGAACGTCGAAGGAAATTTTCGCGTCTACCGGGTCGAGATGTCCGACGGCCGCAGCCTCAGCGGCTTGCTCATGTCCGAAACGCGTACCACCATCGAGTTGATCGACTCGGAGGCGAAGCGGCACACGTTGCAGCGATCCGACATCGACGAGTTGCAGGTGTCGAACAAGTCCCTGATGCCGGAGGGGTTCGAGAAGACCCTGACTCCCGACGACTTGGCGAACCTGCTGGAGTTCTTGACGGCGCGTGGGCAGTACCTGCCGATTCCTCTCGACAAGGCAGCGACCATCGTGACGACCAAGGGGATGTTCTTCAACGATGATGGCCGCATGGAACGGCTGGTGTTCGCGGATTGGTCGCCCAAGACCTTCGAGGGAGTGCCCTTCGTGCTGGTCGATCCGCAGGGGCAGAGGGTGCCAAACGCGATCATGCTCTATGGCCCGTTCGGCAACAAAGCACCCAAGATGCCTCGCTCCGTCAAACTCCCTTGCAATAGCCCCGCCAAGGCAATTCATTTCCTCAGCGGTGTCGGCGGCTGGAATTATCCGGCCACACCGAAAGGGAGTATCTCGTTGATCGTCCGGCTGCACTACGAGGATGGTCCGACCGAGGACCACGAACTTGTGAACGGCGAACACTTCGCCGATTACATCCGCCGTGTCGATGTTCCTGGCTCGAAATTCGCATTCAACCTGAATGGACGTCAGTTACGCTACCTGGCGGTGCGGCCCAAGCGTGAGAAATCGATCAAGGAAATCGAACTCATCAAAGGCCCCGATGATAGCGCCCCGGTGGTGATGGCCGTCACCGTGGAGACCCGTTGACGTGACCCCCGACCGCCTGTGGACCGTGCCGAATCTGCTCACGCTGTCGCGCTTGCCGCTGGCGGTGCTTCTCTTCGCCTGCATCGCGCAGCAGTGGTGGTGGGCAGCGCTTGCGACGTTCGGCGTGGCCGCGCTCACCGATTGGCTTGATGGAGTGGCGGCCCGGCGACTGAACCAATCCTCCTCGATCGGACGCAACCTCGATCCGCTCATCGACAAAGTCCTCACCGGCGGCGCGTTCATCTATCTGATGACCGTCGATGGTGCCGGCCTGATGCCTTGGATGGTGGTCGTCATTGTCGGGCGGGAACTGTTGATCACGGGGCTTCGCGGGATCATGGAGTCTCACGGCATCCGCTTCGGGGCCGATACTTGGGGCAAGCTCAAGATGGTCCTGCAATGCGTGGTGCTGGTCGTCATTCTCGCGGTGTTGGGCTTGAAACCTCACCTGCCGGACCATGTCGTGCCGGGGGTGATCGTCGTGCAGACGGCGCTGATTTATCTCATGCTGGCTGCTACGATCATCAGCGGGGTGCAATACCTCTGGCGTGCCGCTCGAACCCGGTCCTCAGTGTCGCCGATCGCCGGTTGATTTCGGGCTTCGGGCCGGAGGTCGCCTCGAGGCACCCCGGGATGGAGGAGTCCGGCCGTGAATCAGCCACTCGGATTCGTCATCGTTGGTTGCGGTCTGATTGCCCGATTTCATGCTCGAGCGTTGCAAGAGGTGCCGGGCACACGGATTGTCGCGCTGGTCAGTCGAAACCCTGCCAACGCCGAGAAACTCCTCACGGAGACGGGGATTCCTCGCTGCGAAATTTACACGTCGCTGCCGGATGCCCTACGGCGGGCCGATGTGGACGCGGTGATTGTGACAACGCCCAGTGGGAATCATTTAGAACCGGCGCTGGCAGCGGCCGAGGCGGGAAAGCATGTCGTCGTGGAAAAGCCGCTGGAAATCACTCCCGAGCGCTGCGACCGGATCATCGCGGCGTGCGATCGTGCCGGGGTGAAGTTGTGCACGATCTTTCCGTCGCGGTTTGGTGATGCCAATGTCGAATTGAAACGAGCCGTCGAGAGCGGACGATTCGGCCGGCTCACCCTGGGCGAAACCACGTGCAAGTGGTGGCGCTCGCAGCAATACTACGACGAGGGCGGCTGGAAGGGGACCAAGGCATTGGATGGGGGCGGGGCACTCATGAATCAGGCCATCCACAACGTCGACCTGTTGTTGTGGATGATGGGGCCGGTGCGGCAGGTCTTCGGTTTCGCCTCCACCTTGGCCCACGAGCGCATCGAGGTGGAAGACACCGCGGTGGCCTGCTTGCAATTCGAGAGCGGCGCTCTGGGAGTCATTGAAGCCACCACCAGCGTGCATCCCGGCTTGCCCAAGACGATCGCCATTCACGGCGATGCCGGCACCGTGGTGATCGAGCAGGACGACATTTTGCGCTGGGACTTCCGCGACCCGCGGCCTGAAGATGAGACCATCCGTCAGCGCTTTGCGACCAAAGTGGGTGCCAGCGGCGGGGCCAGCAACCCGGCCGCGATCTCGCACGTCGGCCACGCCCGGCAGTTGGCCGATTTCGTCGACGCCCTCCGAACCGGACGGTCCCCGCTCGTGGATGGGCGCGAGGGACGGCGGGCGGTGGCTGTCATTTGCGCCATTTACGAGTCGGCCGCAAATGGCCGGGCCGTCACCATCGCGGATTGATCCTCTGCTTCGTATACCGAATGGCATGAAGAGCCTTGCAGACATCCGCGCGATCTACCAGTTGCCATTCCACGAATTGATTTGGCAGGCGATGTCGGTGCACCGTGCCCATCACGACCCCGCCGACATCCAACGCTGCGCCCTGCTCAGCATCAAGACGGGCGGCTGCCCCGAAGATTGCGGCTATTGTTCGCAGTCGGCGCACTACGACACGGGGGTGCCCGCCACGCCGTTGATGACCGTGGAGGATGTGGCGGCAGCGGCGCGG
>JAOAAM010000213.1 GCA_026418875.1 Gemmataceae bacterium
GCCATCATCGACACGCACCTGACGAGCATTTTCACCGCCATCATCCTTTACACCGTCGGGAATGACCAACTGAAAGGGTTCGGCGTTTCGCTGGCCTCCGGCTTGACGATCAGCCTGTTCACCGCCTTGTTTGTCACCAAAACCATCTTCGAGTTGTGGGCACACTACAACCTGCTGAAAAAGCTCAGCATGCTCCGCCTGTTCTCCCGCCCCAACATCGACTTTATGGGAATCCGGCACTACTGGTTCGCGGCCACGGTGGCCCTCAGCATCGTGGGGTTTGCCATCTTCATGATTCGCGGGCCGGCTGGGTTGAACATCGACTTCGTGGGTGGAACCGCGTTCGGCGGGCAACTCAAGGAACCGGCGTCGATCAGCGAATTGCGTCGACTCCTCAGCGATTCTCGACAGGAAAAAGTGCTCGCCGTCAAGCAAGCGCAGCAACTCGACGAGATGGGTCGGAGTTTCTCCGTGACCTATCAGGATGGTCAGACGCAGAAAGTGGTGCTGGCGAACAAGGCAGCCGGCTCAACCCGCGAGGAGATGGAAGCCGACGTCGCCCGTCGTGCCTCGCGGCTGCCGGATTGGTCGGTCGAGCAAATCTTCCTCTCCAGCGAGCCGAACACCGAGGGCAAGAGCCGCTTCTTCAACATCCGCACCACGGAGAAGGAAGTGGACCTGGTCTTCATCACGATCAGCCGACTGCTCCGCGATGATCAAGGGCAGACCTTGTTGAAGCAAGTGCACGTCACCCGTCGAGACCTCAACAACCGCCGGGCCACGCTCGAGTTTGATGATTTCGCCTCCCCGGGCTTTGTCAAAGTTCTGCTCGGGCGAGAACTGGCCGCGTTGGATGTTGGCGATCCGGCATTCGAGGTCGTGGGTGAAGGCGAGCAAAACGAGGGAAGGTTCAAGCAGATGAGTGTGGACTTCTCGGCCCCCGCCCTCCGCGGGTTGTCGGATGACCAACTCCGCAGCGTGCTGGAGCGAATGGCTCAGGAGTTCGCCGAGCGCCCCCAACCGGAACGCTTGGAGAATTTCGACGCCCAACTCGCCGCCGATACGCAGAAGAAAGCGATGTACGCTATCCTCGCCAGTTGGTTGGCCATCGTCCTTTACCTCTGGTTCCGCTTCGGCAACTGGACTTTCGGCATGGCGGCTTTGCTCTGCCTGATCCACGACTTGCTGTTCACGCTCGGGATCATCGCTTCTTGCCACTACTTCGTGCAATGGGCTCCGGGTCTGGCAAGCCTGTTGAAAATCGACGATTTCAAGATCGACCTCCCCGCGGTCGCCGCCTTGCTCACGTTGGTCGGCTCCTCCGTGAACGACACGATCGTCGTGTTCGACCGGATTCGAGAAGTCCGCGGCAAGAATCCGCTGCTCACGCCGCAGATGATCAACGACAGCATCAATCAAACCCTGAGCCGAACCCTTCTGGCCTCCTTCACAACTTGGTTGGTGGTGGCCCTCCTGTTCTGGTTCGGCGGCGAAGGCGTACACCTGTTCGCCTTCGTCATGGTCATCGGCGTGATCGTGGGGACGTACAGCTCCATCTACGTCTGTCTCTTATACACATCTGACGCTGCCG
>JAOAAM010000235.1 GCA_026418875.1 Gemmataceae bacterium
CTCCGCTGCCGACTGGACTTCGCCTTGGATCCGATCCCCGGGGGCGTGGCGGAGATCGAAGTCTGGGCGAGCACCGATGGCGGCAAGACGTGGAAGTCCGTCGGCGTCAGCCCGGATGGCAAGAGTCCCGCGACCGTCGAATTCCCCAGCGAGGGAAAATACTCGCTGGCCTTCGTGGTCCGACCGGTCATGGGACTCGCGAGTGCCTTGCCGAAACCCGGCGAGCCGCCGGACGGGTATCTCGAAATCGACACCACCCTGCCCGCCGCCTCGTTGATCGAAGTTCGGCCGGGCGTCGGTCCGGATGCCGGCTTCCTGCTGCTCGCATGGAAGGCCGAGGATGCCAACCTCGCGGAGCAACCCGTCTCTTTCTGGTACGCCACGCAATTGGGCGGCCCCTGGCAGATGATCTCCGATCGGGTCGCAAATGTCGGCTCGTACCGCTGGGCCTTGCCGAAGAACATCGCCTCGCCCATTTGGGTCCGCATGGAAGTCCGCGATCGTGCCGGAAACGTCACCCGCTGTGAGACGCCCCAGCCCATTGCCTTGGAGGGGCCTCGGGCCAAGGTGCGTGTGTTGAATGTCTCGCCGTCACGAGACTGAGCAGCGTGGGGTGGAGCCGAGCCCATGCCTTGGGCGGGACAGCCGTTCCAAGGCATGGGTCGTATTCCTAAACCCCATGCCCCGCAACATCGAGGAGTGATACGTTCATGTCGGAAATTCTGGCCACGCAAATCAAATGGCACGAAGGCCACGTCACCCGGGCCGAACGAAGCAAGCTACTGCGGCAGCACGGTTGCACGCTCTGGTTCACGGGACTTTCGGGTTCGGGCAAGAGCACCGTGGCCGTGGCCTTGGAGCAGGTGCTGATCCACAACGGCCATGCCGCTTACGTCCTCGACGGCGATAACATCCGCTTCGGCCTCAACTCCGCACCCAAGACCCTGCTGGAGAGTCGCGGCTATTCCGAGGCGTCGGCCAAGAGATTCGGGTTGGGTTTCTCTGCGGAAGATCGGGAGGAGAACATCCGCCGCATCGGTGAAGTCGCCAAACTCTTCGCCGACGCCGGATTGATCGCCATCACGAGCTTCATCAGCCCCTACCGCAAAGATCGGGACGCCGCCCGACGCATCCACGAGCAGAACAAGTCCGGGCCAATCCCGTTCATCGAAATCTACGTCAGCACCCCCATCGAAGTCTGCGAGCAGCGAGATCCGAAGGGGCTTTACAAACAAGCCCGCGAGGCCGTGGCCCAAGGCAAAGGCATGGGTTTCACGGGCGTCGATGATCCGTATGAACCACCCCTCAATCCCGAACTCACGATCGACTGCACCTCCCGCTCGACACAGGACCTCGTGCTGGAGATCGTCCGCTACCTGGAGAAGCGTGGCATTCTGAGCGCGGCTTAGGTATCAATCAGTCGCCCCGGAATTGCCCACACCCCGAGTTGCACCATGACGCTTTCCCGAATTCGCTGGGCAAGTTCGCTCATGTTTTGGATCGGCATGTTCTCAACTGTGCACGCCGAAGCGACGGAAGATGCTCGGTTGGCGGCCCATTTTCGCCGGTTCCTCGAAGACGAGATGCGCCGGCAGCCCTCGTTGGCCACCCGACTCGGCGACCACCGGTACGATCATCTCCTCGATGACCTCTCCCCCGAGGCTCAACGAGAGATGGAGCGACGCACCCAGCAGGTCCTCGACGATCTGCTGAAAACCATCGACTACGCCAAGTTGTCCCGCGACGGCCAGATCGACTACGAAATCTGGGCCCATGAACTGAAGAAGTCGCTGTGGTTGCTGCGGAATCAGCGCCCATTCGAGACGGATCCGCGGCTGTACATCGACATGACCACGGGCAGCGTCTTCAGCTTGCTAACGCAGTCGACATTGCCACGCGAGCGGAACATCGAGAACGCAACGGCCCGAATCGCCTTCATCCCCCGGATCGTCGCCGCGGCCAAAGCGAGCCTCAAGAACCCGCCGCGAATTTGGGTCGAAGTCGCCATCCAACAGAACCGTGGTGCCATCGCCTTTTACGAGAAGGGGATCTTCGACATCACCGGGGAGACGCAGGGAAGTCCGCTGCACGCGGCCTGCCGCCGCATCCTGCCCAGTCTCCGCGAGTTCCAGGAGTTTTTGGAGAAAGAACTTCTTCCCCGCGCGAGCGGCGAGTGGAGGCTGGGTGCGGATCGCTTCCGGGAAAAATTGCGGTTGGAACTCGATGCCGGCGTCGAGGCTGACCAGGTGTTGGCTGACGCCGAGGCCGAAGCCGAGCGCGTCCATCGGGAGATGGCGTTCGTGTCCCGGCAACTCTGGAGTCGCTATTTCCCCAACGAACCCGTCCCGCCGAACGACGAGGCCGGCCGACGCGAGTTGATCCTCCGTGTCGTCGGCGCCGTGAGTCGGGAGCACGGCAAGGTCGAGGAATTGGTCCGCGATGCCGAGGCAACGGTCGAGCGGATTCGCCAATTCATCAGGGAGCGAGACATCCTGAAGTTGCCCGAGCCGGATCGCTGCCGCATCATCGAGATGCCCGAATTCCAGTGCGGATTCTCCGTCGCGTACCTGAACCCCGCCCCGCCGCTCGATCCTGACGCCTCCAGCTACTACGCCGTCAGTCCCCCGCCTCAGGACTGGGATGCCCGAAGGGTCGAAAGCTATCTCCAAGAATACAACCGTCACATGTTGCAAATCCTGACCATCCACGAGGCATACCCTGGCCACTACGTGCAATTGGAGTACGCGAATCGACACCCATCGCTGATCAGGAAGGTCTACTCGTCGGGCGTCTTCGCCGAGGGCTGGGCCGTCTACACGGAACAGATGATGCTCGATCAGGGGTACGGCGAGGGAGACCTGGCGTTGCGATTAAATCAACTGAAGTTCTACCTTCGAGCCGTGATCAATGCCATCCTCGACCATCAGATGCACTGTCGTGATATGACCGACGAGCAGGCAAAGGACCTGCTCATGAACCGCGGGTTTCAGTCCGAGGGGGAGGCACTCGGCAAAATTCAACGGGCCAAGTTGAGTTCGACTCAGCTTTCGACCTACTTCGTGGGCCGGATGGCGTTCGATCGGCTGCGGCAGAAGGTTCAGCGGCAACAAGCTCAGGCGTTTCACCTTGGGCGTTATCACGAGGCGGTCTTGCGCCATGGATCGATTCCCGTGAAATACCTTCCGGAGTTGCTCGGAGCGAAGGATTGAAGCGAGGTCATCACGAGAATCACGGACTTGAGCACATCACGATTTGGAGCACATCACGGGTTGGAGCACATCACGGG
>JAOAAM010000243.1 GCA_026418875.1 Gemmataceae bacterium
ATACACCGGCGGGACACTCCTTTGACCCTACGGTCCTTGGTCAGGAAGCGTCCGCCGACCTGATGAATCGAAATTTCACAATCCGCGGTTGATGACCAACTCCCGGAAAAAGGTCTCCGCCGGTTCACCACACGCCGACGAGTCGCAGAATCACCGCAATCAATCCGATCACAAAAACGGCTCCCGCCACGATGATCGGCAGACTCACACGACTTCCACCGGCCGATCCGTCGGCCCGAGCGGTGAACGGCTGATGGCAGAAACGGCAGCGGATCGACCGGCCCGCCGCTTCGTCCGGGACACGCATCGACTTGCCGCATGAGGAACATCGCACCGAGATGCTCATCCCGACCTCCTCGCCCCCGGGGCACACGATTGGGTCGGCCACTCTCGCAGTCGAGCGCAGCCAGCACAGCAAAAAGCGAGTGCTGTCGCCTCCATGAGAGTTATATGAGAGGATGCCGGTTTCAGGTTTCGCACGCAGGCGTTGGAGGTGTCCGGTCACGATCCGGCGATGGCAGGGCCTTTTCCGAGAACTGCCGTCGTCTGCCGCCCCCGTGGCCGCAGCACGATGGCGGAGTCGCCCCGAAGCAAGCCCAGGCGGACGCCGTCGAGAGCCGGCGTCCCCTCGCCGCTATAGCGAGGCTCCTCGCTCGACCGCGCCAGCTGCCACTCGTGGTTTCGCGGCGGGGCGAGCAGTGGTTCGGCCAGGGCGTGCAGCGTCAGGTCCGTCCCCAAGTCCACCAGGAGCAGCCGATCCTGGCCGTCATCCGCAAACCAGCGAAGCACGAAGGCCCTCTCGCCCAGCAACGCGCCGTCGAGACGATCACGCCGCGGCTGCGAGAAGACCGGGTCGGTCCGTCGAAGCTGCAATAAATCGGCGTGAAGTCGATAGCTTGCTTGATTCCGTTCCCGTTGCGACCATTCCAACTTGCAACGCTCGAAGGTAGCCACATCGTGCGGCAACAGGTACAACCCCCGGTCGCCCTCAGCCGCGAAACTGGGGAATTGACACAGGTAATGAAATCGCCCTTCGGCAACCTTCCGCGCCAGGTCGGGTTCGTGATCGGCAAAAAAATGGAACGGGGCGTCGGCGGAAAATTCTTGACCTTGAAACAGCATCGGCGTCGGCGGGGCAAGCAAGAACAACGCCGTCAGTGCCCGCCAACGACCCGGGCTGGTCCGCTGGTGCAGTCGGCGACCGCAAGCCGTGTTGGCGATCTGGTCGTGATTCTCGAGGAAATGGATGAAACGGCTGGGAGGAAGATCCCAGGCCGGCATCCCGCGCGGATTCTCCCGAACCCCAGACCACTGCCCTTGGAATAAAAAGCCGCGTTTCACCGACGAGATCAGCTCCTGTGGCGTGCCGCGAAAATCCCGAAGATACGCCTCGTTGCGGCCCGTCGCCGCCACCACCGCCGCATGATGAAAATCGTCGTTCCACACGGCATCGAAACCCATCCCGCATTGCTCCGGCGCCCGGATCAAATCCGCCCATTGCTGGTCGTTCTCCGCGACGAGGTAGACTCGCCGTCGGCCCGCCTCTCGGCGGACCTGCTGCGCGATCTCTGCGAGGATGTGCCGACGTGAGTCGTCAAAAATCTGCTGCGTCGCATCCAGTCTCAGGCCGTCGAAGTGGAATTCGCGGATCCAGTAAACGGCATTCGTGACGAAAAACTCCCGCACCGACCGGTTGTTCGGGCCATCGAAATTCAACGCCTCGCCCCAGTCGGTTCGGTGCGTCCGAGAAAAATAATCATCGGCGAATTGGCTCAGATAGTTCCCATCCGGGCCGAGGTGGTTGTACACCACGTCGAGGATGACTGCCAAACCCAACTCATGAGCACGGTTGACGAATCGACGTAGATCGTCGGGCTGGCCATACAACCGGGTCGGTGCGAATAGGTTGACGCCGTCGTAGCCCCAACCAAACCGACCGGGGAAGTCGGCCACGGGCATCATTTCGATCACGCTGACCCCGAGCTCCTTGAGGTGCTCCAGTCGTTCGATCGCCGCCGACCAAGTGCCCTCCTTCGTGAACGTGCCGACGTGGAGTTCGTAGAGTACGGCTTGTTCCGCCACGGGGCCGTGCCAAGCGTCATCACTCCACGGGAACGACGAGGGATCGACCACTTGCGAAGGGCCATGCGGCCCTTCCGGCTGAAACCGCGACGCCGGGTCCGGGTACATCTCGCCTTGATCCAACCGGAAACGATAGCGGGTGCCCGCCGCGGCCCACCGCACCGGTCCGCTGAAATAGCCGCCGTCCTCCCGCTCCAAGGGGAAACGGGAGCCATCCTCGAGCACGACCTCCACGACGCTCCGCTTCGGGGCCCAGACTCGAAAATGGACGCCCCCGCCCGGCATTAGTTCTGCGCCAATCGGCAAACGTCGCGACAACACCTTCTCTCCTCCGGATCTTCGGGCCGCGGCTTCCGTTCACAACGTCGCTGGATCCTCGATTCAGATGAATTCGCGTCAACCGGGCAGCGAATCGGTGAGGCTCATGCTGCGCGGTTCCAACTGCCGCTGGATGCTCCGCAGTGCGGCCCCCGTCCAACGCTTCAGGTCGCTCAACTCGTGGTTGAGCGCGAGGAAGGCGTGTTCGAGGATGAACAATTCCAGCAGCAATTCACGATCATCCCGAGCGGCAGGGAGCAGTTGGTCGGCATCGGCGTGAGTCAGGTAACTTTTCAGGAAAGTTGCGCTCACCCAGCGGAACCAGGTCCACGCCCAGGGTTCCAGCAGGTCCACATCCTCGGGACGAACGATGCCCGGAACATGCCCCCGGGTCCGCGGGGTGGGCAGCAACGCGGAATAGGCTGCTTCGTCGAACGAACGGATCATCGCCGCGACATCGCGCAGCGGCGAGCGCTTGATCCTGCGGTCAGCCAAGGGGCGCCAGCGAGGTCCCTCGAAATCCACGATGACGAAGTCCTTCCCGGTGTACAGCAGTTCGTGGAGTTGATAATCGCCGTGGATGCGGATGCGTTGGGCGGCGATCCGGTGCAACAACAGCGTGCGGAATTTTCGCGCCAACTGCATCTCCCGATGCAGCAAACGATGCGCTTCCTCCCGATCCGCCTCGGGCAACTCGGGGACGCGATCGCGGAGGGAATCCAGCGCTCGCAGGTAAGTCGTCCGCATGGATTGGTACAGCGAGCGCTGATAGAGGTAACCGAATGGTTCCGGGGCGAAGGCCGGGGATTCGGCATCCGCGGCCAAGGCCCGATGGAGTTGGGCAGTGCGCTCGCCCAGCAATCGGGCCGATTCGAGGTATCGCCCGATCAACTCGACGACAAGGCTGGGCGGCTCGGCATCGGCCAGGTCCAACAACGAGCCGAACGTCACGGGGACAGCTTGCTCCTCGGTCGTCAGAGCCAACACCCGCTCGAAGTAGCGGCTCAATTCGTCCACGGTGTATTGCCAGGCGTTCCCCTCGCTCGGCACGAAACCATGCAAGACGGCCAAGGTCATCGGCTCTTGCCCCCGGGCTTGCAACTCGACCATGCCCAAAAGCGGAGCCACCGACGGGAAGCCGCCGCGTTCGGCAAGGAACCGGCACACTTCCACATCCGGATGCGTGCCACCCTCCACTCGCCGGAACATCTTCAAGATGAACCGATCACCGAACACGAACGACGTGTGAGTCGGCCCATCCCGGTGCGGCAAGATCGCCAAGGCGTCGGCGGCGGCATCGCGGCGCAGCGGCGTGCCACCGGACCAGGCCACCGCGCGGACTTCCCCGAACGGCAGGCGGAAGCGGCGACGCTCGGCGATGGCATCCAACACCGCGGCCGCGAACTCGGGCGTCGCCAGGGCATCGTAGACCACGCCTTCCAAACCGCCCTGCAACACCGCCGCCACACAGGCCGGCTGACGCTCCTTGCAGCGCTCCGCCGCCTCGCCTTGCGCCCAAGCGAGCGGCAATAAAAACCGCTCCGGTTCGCCATCGCGGAATTCGACGAACAGCAAGCAAACATAGGCCGACGTCTCGCCGAATCGCAAGGGCACCGCCTCGACGATCTTCACGGACTTGATCGACCGTGCCGGCCGCCCCAGCCACGGTGTGGTCGGCAGGTAATCCGCCAGATGTTCCTCCAAGCGTTCACGATAAGGTTCCGCAAAAAGTTCCTCCCACCGCCGCAGCGAGCGGATGAACAGCGACTTCGGCTGCTCCACGACGACCGCCGGGGCTTGCGGCTGCAACACGAACCAGAGGAATGAATGGGGTCCGAGCGTGAGCGGATAGGGATCCTTGCCAATCACCGGGAAGGGATTCTGCCCGAACAACTCGATCGGGGTCGCCCCAGGAAAGCGACCGAGGTCCAACTCCACCGGCTGGACGAAGCGCGACAGATTGGCAACCACGAGGATCGTCTCGCCGTCGTGACAGCGGAGGTAGGCGAGCACCTTGCGATTGGCTGGGTGGAGGAACTCCAAGCTGCCGCGACCAAACGCGCGATGCCGTTTCCTCAACGCGATCAGCCACTTCATCCACCACAGCAGCGAGTTGGTGTTGTTCTGTTGGGCATCCACGTTCACCGCTTCGTAGTGGTATTCCGGGTCGATGATCACGGGCAGGAACAGGCGCTGCGGATTGGCGCGGGAGAAACCAGCGTTGCGGTCGGCGCTCCATTGCATGGGAGTGCGCACACCGTTGCGGTCGCCCAGGTAGATGTTGTCGCCCATGCCGATTTCGTCGCCGTAATACACCACCGGCGTGCCGGGCAGGGAAAAGAGCAAGCCATTCAACAACTCGATGCGTCGGCGGTTGTTGCCCAACAGCGGGGCGAGTCGATGCCGGATTCCCAGGTTGATCCGCGCCCGGGGATCGGCGGCGTAGGCCCGGTACATGTAGTCACGTTCTTCATCCGTGACCATTTCCAGCGTCAGTTCATCGTGGTTCCGCAAGAACAGGCACCATTGGCAGTTCTCGGGGATCGGCGGCGTCTGATCCATGATGTCCACGATCGGGAAACGGTCCTCCATGTGGATGGCCATGTACAGTCGCGGCATCAAGGGGAAGTGGAAGGCCATGTGCGTCTCGTCGCCGTCGCCGAAGTAAGCCGCTGCGTCTTCGGGCCATTGGTTCGCCTCGGAGAGGAAGATGCGATGCTGGTATTTCGCATCCATGTGCCGCCGGAGCGCTTTGAGGAAAGCATGGGTCTCAGGCAAGTTCTCGCAATTGGTGCCCTCGCGCTCGTATAAGTAGGGGATCGCATCCAACCGCATTCCGTCGACCCCCAGGTCCATCCAGAAATCGAGCACGGGGAACAAAGCATCCCAGACGGCGGGATTATCGAAGTTCAAGTCGGGCTGATGCGAGTAGAAGCGGTGCCAGTAATATGCCTTCGCGACCGGGTCCCAGGTCCAGTTGGAAGGTTCAAAGTCTTTGAAGATGATGCGGGCTTCTTTGTACTTCTCCGGGGTGTCGCTCCAAACATAAAAATTTCGCTCGACGCTGCCCGGGGGCGATCGCCGGGCGCGCTGGAACCACGGGTGCTGGTCGGAGGTGTGGTTGATGACCAGTTCCGTGATGACGCGCAAGCCACGGGCATGGGCGGCATCGAGGAATTCCTTGAAGTCGGCCAAAGTGCCGTACGACGGGTTGATGTCCGTGTAATCGGCGATGTCGTAACCGTCATCCTTGAGCGGCGAGGGATAGAAGGGAAGCAGCCAAATGGCCGTGACCCCCAAATCTTGCAAGTAATCCAGCTTTTGCGTCAACCCTTTGAAGTCGCCAATGCCGTCGCCGTCGCTGTCGTGGAACGAACGGACGTGCAGTTCGTAGATGATGGCGTCCTTGTACCACAGGGGATCATCACTCAGCATGCCCGAGGCTCCCATGCCGGCTGGGTTCGTCACGGCGTGGCGTCGGCGACGACGAACCGCGTTGATACGTTTGGTTGAGTTCCGCGAGCCGGTCCCAATCGGCTTCGGCCAACTGCCGGCTCGTCGCGCGCCAGCGCCAATTGCCCTGCGTGGTGCCCGGCCGATTCATCCGCGCCTCGCTCCCCAATTCGAGAACATCTTGCAGCGGGGCGATCGCCCACGCCGCGACCGATGACCACGCCAGCCGAATCAATTCCCAAGCCGGGCCCTCGCCGGCATCCGGAACGTAACGTCGGTAGTACCGGCGCTCCTCTGCCGCGAGACTGTCGAACCAGCCCCGGGTGGTGTCGTTGTCGTGCGTGCCTGTGTACACCACCGTGTTTCGGTCATAATGATGCGGCAAGAATCGATCCTCCACCGCGCCGCCGAAGGCGAATTGCAGCACGCGCATGCCGGGCAGCCCGAGTTCGCCACGAAGCCGATCCACCGCCGGGGTGATGACGCCGAGGTCTTCGGCGATGAGGGGCAGCGGACCCAGCCGCCGCTGGATGGTGTGGAACAACTGCGCTCCAGGCCCCTGCCGCCACTCGCCACGTTCGGCTGTCATGTCTCCCGCCGGGACGTGCCAAGCGGCCTCGAAACCACGGAAGTGATCCAGCCGCACCCAGTCCACCTGCCGCAACGCCTGCCGCAGCCGAGCCGCCCACCATTCGTAGTTGGTCGCCCGGTGCGCCGACCAATCGTACAGCGGGTTGCCCCAAAGTTGGCCGGTGGCCGAAAAGTAATCCGGCGGCACTCCCGCTTGAAACCGCGGACGGCGATGATCGTCGAGCAAAAACAGCTCCGGGTTCGACCACACGTCCGCCGAATCCAACGCCACGAAGATAGGCATGTCGCCGATCAGGTCCACACCCAAACGCGCTGCATGTTCACGCAAGGCAGACCATTGCCGATCAAAAACGTACTGGCGGAACTGATGCCTGCGGATCCGCTCGGCCAGTTCCCCTCGCGCCTGACGCAACGCCTCGGGATGACGGCATCGGAGTGCCTCGGGCCAATCCTGCCAACTGCGCTGACCATGCACTTCTTTCAGCGCCAGAAAGAAAGCCACATCCTCCAACCAGTCGCGTTGGTCGGTGCAGAATTGCTCGAACGCCTCGCGCTCCTCGGCAGGGGCTTCAGCACTCCAGCGGTCGTACGCGCGATCCGTCAGTTGGGACTTCAAACGAATCACCGCGGCGTAATCCACCGGACCATCGGGCCTCTCGATGCCGGCGAGATCGTCGGCCGAGAGCCAACCGTCCGCAAGCAGCGCTTCGGGGCTAATGAGGTTCGGATTGCCGGCGAAAGCACTGAAGCACTGGTAAGGCGAGTCGGCGTAGCCGGTCGGCCCGAGCGGAAGAATTTGCCAGCAGGTAATGCCCGCTTGCGCCAGCATCTCGACCCAAGCATGAGCGGTGGGGCCGAGGTCGCCGATCCCGAACCGACTCGGCAGCGAGGTGATATGCGCCAGGATGCCTGATTGTCGCCGACCAAGGTGCGAATTGCTCATGACGCCGAAATCCATGACGCCGAAATCCATGACGACCGATGGGGCGGCGGAGCCGACCGTGCCGACTCAACCTCACGGTTGCGGCGAGCCGGTCAGCTCCCACAATCGGCGCAGGGCCTCATGGATGTCGATACGTCCGGAGCGCCACAAGGCCAGAAGCGATGTGGCAGCAGGATCCCGCAAGCGACGGTGCAATTCCTGCTGTGCTTCGTTCAGGAAGGCGTGGACATCGTCTCCCCGGCGGGACTTCGAGGGGAGCGACTCCAGAGCGTCGAGCAGTTCGGCGATGCCCTTGCCGGTGCGCGAACTGACCAGGATCACCGGGACGATCGTCCCGCCGGCGAGTTCAAGAGCCGCCCGGACCTGTTGCGCGGCACGATCGGCCCCGGGGAGGTCGGCCTTGTGAATCACGATCAAGTCGGCGACCTCGAGCACGCCGGCCTTTTCCCACTGCAATTCATCTCCGGTTTCGGGTTGCAGCAGCAGGACGACGAGATCAGCCCAAGCCCGAACGGCGGTGTCGCCTTGCCCGGCCCCCACCGTCTCGACGATGATCCAATCGAAGCCGTACTCCTCGCACAGCCGAATGACCGCATCCAGATGGTCGGCGATGGCCTGCCGACCCGAACAGGCCGCCAGACTGCGGATGTACACGCCATCGTCGAGTGCAGCCCCCATGCGGAAACGGTCGCCCAAGAGGGCACCGCCGGTCAGCGGGCTTTCGGGATCGCAGGCCAGGATGGCGACGGTTCGACCGCGTTGGCGTAGCGGTTCGATCAATTTGCCGATGAGCGAGCTTTTGCCGACGCCACCACTGCCGGTGATGGCGATAACCCGGGCCGGCTTTTGCGGCGGGCCGAGTTGGCGAATGGTGTCGATTTCCTGCCCCCGGGCCGCGCGACTGATGAGCCGGGCCAGCGCCCGACGGTCCCTCCGCCGGACGCCCTCCCATAGCGATTCAGGCATGGGCGGCGCTCCGTCGGGACTTGACGAATTCCACGATTTGCTGCATCGGCGTGCCGGGCCCGAAGACGCGGGACACCCCCATCTCCAGCAGTTTCGGGACATCCGCCTCGGGGATGATCCCCCCCACGATCACGCCGACATGATCGAGGCCGGCCTGCCGCATCGCCTCCATGATCTGCGGCACCAAAGTCATGTGGGCACCCGACAGGATGCTGATGCCCAGCCAATCCGCGTCCTCGTCGGCGACGGTGCGAACCACCGACTCGACCGTCTGCCACAACCCAGCGTAAATGACGTGGCAACCGGCGTCGCGCAAAGCCCGCGCGACCACCTTGATGCCGCGGTCGTGTCCATCCAGACCGACTTTGGCCAAGACGATGCGGATGGGTTCTTCGCTCATGCCCTCAGCATACCACATCCCGACCGGGACGGGCCATCCCCCCGACCCAAATCACGGTCAGATCCTGCTCCGGATCGAGGCCGGTTCGCGGGCATGATGACCCGTCGTCGGTCCGAAAAGCGGCGGCATCAGGGCAGACTGACGAGTTCCACCGCGTCGAGGTTGTCACCCCGTGCAGCCCCCCCAAGGACGATCAGCCGGCCCCCGGCAGACACCATGCGTCCGGCGATCCGCGAGTGCTTCAACCGGCCGATCTCCTCCCAGCCGTCCCCCGCATCATTCAAGCGGATGATCCGACCGTCCGCCAGCGCGGCATGCGGCCGATCCTTCCCCATGTACGCTGCCGGAGCGAATCCGTTCCGATCGAACCCGGGCAGCGGCGGCCCCTCCGACCAGCTGCCCGTGGTCGTGTCCAACACGTTGACGGTTTTGTGGATCTCGTTGTCCTCCGTCAGACCGCCCAGAACGTAAATCTTCGTCCCCATCCGGGCGACGGCCAACGCACGACGGCGGAACGGCTGCGCGATCGACTCCCACGACGGCTTTTCCCGGCTCAAATCCAGAACCAACGCCGTCTCGTGCCACTCCGACTCCTGGCCCCGGCCCTTCATCCACCAGCCGCCGATGACATAGATCCGATCCCCCACGACGACCGCATCATGCGACGATCGCGGCTGGGGCAAATCGGGAAGCGGCTCCCATTGCCCAGTCTGCGGGTCGAATCGCGCACAGTGCGCCACGGAATGGTTGTCTGCCTTCTCGCCCGGCTTGTTCCGCGGCTCCATCCCGCCGATGCGATACAGCTTCCCGCCGTGCGCCACCAACGCCAAGCCTTGCAAACCCGGTCCCCCCGCCAACGATTCCCAACGCGAGGGTTTGGCCAGGTTCAGCCGGTGGAACGTGCCGACGACCGCCTCGGTCGAGTAGCTGTGCGTCTTGGCGCAATGCCCGCCGTAGACGTACAGCCAATCGCCGCAGACATCCGCCCCAAAGCTGGCGACCGCCCGGGGCAGCGCGGGCAGCGACACCGGCTCCTCGGACGTCCGCTCGACTCGAAACACCAGCGTCGCGTAATGCCGGACCTCGTCGTACTTCTTTCCCTCAACTTCGCCCGAGGCTTGTTCGATGTGCCTGGCCCGCAAGCCGTACAACTCCGGCTGGCTCACATCCAACTCGAACTCGCCGTTCTCATCTGTCGTGATCGGGCCTTTCTTCTTCGGTGCCACCACGTGAACCTCCGCCTTGGCCGCTGGTTTGCCTTGGAACAACACGACGAATCGGCCGTTTTCCTTCGCCGCGATTTCCAACGGCGAATTTGCCAGCGGAGCATCCACCACCCGACCACGGACCAACTTGGCGTAATACATCAGCAAGAACGGTTTGCTCTGCCCCCGCTGCAAGATGCCGTAGCGGCAGTCGCCGCCGATCACCCGTGCATCCCCCGGCAAATCAACCAGGTAGGCGTGCTCGCCCTTGGTCATCTTCAACTCGCGGTTCCCCGCACGCAACTGCGTCTTGCCAATCAACTCGACGTTGACGGCGTCGTCTGGCTCCAATTCCTCGCTGAAGACGACCTTGGCCTTCGTGTCGCCTTGGCCCTCCGGCACGATAAAGATGAAATGCCCACACACCGGGGCCGTCGCCAATAGGAACAGCAGTCCGCTTATCAGGATCGTTTTCACGAAAAAACTCCTCGCTGAAAAATCACATGCCTGGTGAACCATCTTGCACCTCAGCGCTTGCCCTTGGGCAACGCCGAAGCTGGATCGCCGATCACTTCCGGGGGCAGCTTTTCTTGCGGATCCGTCGCCGTGCTCCTCGGGGGAGTCGAGGCGGAACCGCACCCGATCAAACCGAGCAACAGCGACAAGCACCAGCACCAGCGCCAGCACGAGCGCCAGCACCAACGACAGCAC
>JAOAAM010000245.1 GCA_026418875.1 Gemmataceae bacterium
GAGAGCGGGCTGTTCGGTGCCAAGCACGTCCACCCCGCCGATTTGGGCGATCCGGTCATGGGGTTCAACGTGGACGGAAAGCTGGCCAGCGAGATTACGGTCGCTGCGGTCGGCGCGGAGCGGTGGGAAGTCGAGATCACGGGGAAGGCAGCCCATGCGGGGGTGCATCCCGAGCGCGGCATCTCGGCGATCCTCGTGGCCAGTGTCGCTCTCGCCGAGGTCCACCGCCAAGGTTGGTTCGGCAAAGTCCGTCGCCCCGATGGGGCCGAGGGAACGAGCAACGTTGGCACGTTCGGCGATCGGGAAGGTCGAGCCGCCGGCCAGGCAACCAATGTCGTCACTGACTCCGCCCGCCTCACCGGAGAGCCCCGCAGCCATGACCCGGCCACCGCCTCGGCGATCACGCAAGCCTACCGTCAGGCGTTCGAGAGAGCGGCTGCCGACATCCGCAACGACGAGGGGCAGACAGCATCCGTCATCTTCCAGTCCCGCCTCGACTATTATCCTTTCCGCTTGCCCCCGGATTCGCCGGTCGTCCAGCATGCTTGCCGAGCCATCGAGTCGCTCGGAGGGACTCCCACGCTGAAAATCGGCAACGGCGGGCTGGACGCCAATTGGATCATCCGCCACGGCATCCCCACCGTCACCATCGGTGCAGGCCAGAACGCCATCCACACCACGGAAGAATGGGTCGATCTCGCGGAGTTCGAGCGCGGTTGCCGGACCGTCCTCGCCCTGGCCACACTGGATGTCGAATGACATGACCTTGCGCATCGGCAACGGCAGCGGATTTTGGGGAGACAACCTCGATGCCCCCATCGAACTGGTCCGGGATGGCCAGCTCGATTTCCTCACGCTGGAGTACCTTGCCGAGCTGACCATGTCGATTCTGGCACTTCAGAAAAAACGCAATCCGCAAGCCGGTTATGCCAGCGACTTCCTCGACGTTCTGGAGCGCCTCGTTCCTTTCTTGCGTGCCCAACCCCAACTGCGGATCGTGACGAACGCAGGAGGGCTGAATCCCGGCGATTGTGCTCGCCGAGCACGCTCCATCTTGGACCAAGCGGGTCTGCCGGACGCTCGCATCGGTGTTGTCTCGGGAAGCGATCTGTTGCCGGAATTAGATCGGCTCCTGGCCGAGGGGCATGCACTGAAGCACCTCGACCACGGCGAACCGTTATGGAGCATCCGAGATCGCGTGGTCAGTGCCGATGCGTACCTCGGCGCTGCCGGGATCGTCCATGCCCTGGCCAAGGGGGCGCGGATCGTCATCACCGGCCGGGTGGCCGATGCGTCGCTGACTGTCGGCCCGCTGCGGCATCATTTCGGTTGGGCGGAAAACGATTGGGACCGGTTGGCGGCGGCGACGGTGGCGGGACACTTGATCGAGTGCGGGGCACAGGCCACCGGCGGTCTCTGGTACCGTTGGGAAGAATGCTCCGATCTGGCCGGTGTCGGCTATCCCGTGGTCGAGTGCGAGGCCGACGGCTCATTTGTGATCACGAAGCCGACGAACAGCGGCGGCGCAGTAAATCGGGAGACGGTCGCCGAGCAACTGCTCTACGAAGTGAACGACCCCGCCGCCTACCACACGCCCGACGTGGTCGCCGACTTCACCTCGGTCGAAATCACCGATTTAGGATGCGACCGGGTGCAAGTCCGGGGTGGCCGGGGCCAACCAGCACCGGACTCGTACAAGGTGTCGATCGCTTACCACGACGGCTTCACCGCAGCGGGAACTCTCGTTATTGCCGGGCCGAAGGCAGCCGCCAAGGCACGACTATGTGGCGAGATCTTGCTGACCCGTCTACGCCGTGCTGGCTTTAACCCTGAACATGTCCATGTCGAGGTCCTCGGTGCCGGGGACAGCTTGCCCGGCGTGCTTCCCACAGCGGACCCGCCCGAGGTTGTGCTCCGAGTCGCCGTTCGAGACCCACGCCGGGAGGTCGTCGAGCGGTTCACCAAAGAATTCGCTCCCTTGGTCACGTCCGGACCGCCGGGGGTGACCGGCTACACCACGGGGCGCCCTGCGGTGCGGGAGGTGCATGCGTATTGGCCTGCCCTGATTTCCCAAAAGGCCGTCGCTCCCCGAGTTGAACTGATTTGACGCTCCCAAACGGTTCGTCGGGCATCTTCATTCTGTTAAAACGGGAATCTTTTCATCGCGATTCCCTTGACCGCCGAAGTCCCCTTTGGCTATGACGCCGCCCATCCGGGGGGACATTGACCGATGTCAGGCGAAGAACAAGGATCGCGCCTCGAGACGCCGTTGCGGGGTCCAGAGCTTTTGGAAGATCGGCTGACCCCGGCCATCACCGCGAGCATTGTCGATTCCACGCTCCGGGTGGAAGGCGATGACGAGGCAAACCAGATCGTCGTGGAATGGACCCGAGCCAACGGCCTGTCGGTCTGGGGCGTGGCCGATGCTTTTGTTGCGCTGCCGATCGATCGCATTGAAGTTTTCGGGAATGGCGGCGACGATTGGATCGAATTCATCTGCGACATCGACGATCCGAAGCAGAAACTCCAAGTCTTGCTCTCTGGCGGCGACGGGAATGACACGATCATCGGCAGCTTGCGCCATGAGACGCTTTTGGGCGGAGACGGGGACGACCACCTGGATGCCGGCGCGGGGAACGATCAAATGCGGGGCGGGGCCGGGAACGACACGTTGATCGGCGGCGATGGCTCGGACCTGCTCGATGGTGGAGAAGGCGATGACTGGCTTGAGGCCGGGGACGGGGCCGACTTCCTCATCGGCGGCACGGGCGAGGATTTCTTCTCCGGCGGCTTGGGGCGCGACACCTTCCGCGACGACTTCCAACCCAAACGGTGGGTCATCGACGGCTACCAGTATCAAGACGTGCGGCAAGGCTCGGGAGGCACCTGCACGGTCTTGTCTGTCCTTGCCGGGGCAGCGCACTCCGGTGTCTCCTTCAACGATCGCATCACCTACCTCGGGCAGAACAATTACCAGGTCAAACTGTACTCAAGCTGGCTCTTCGGCCTCGTCCATCACACTCGCTACGAGGTCGTCACCTTCGATGGCACCTGGTACGACCACGACGCCCAACCCACGGTCTGTCTCTTATACACATCTGACGCTGCCG